>JAHECP010000148.1 GCA_024641665.1 Acidobacteriota bacterium | reverse complement strand
CCGCGCGCCGCCCGCGCGCGGTCGCGCCCTGCGCGGCCCGCGCCTGGCGCAGGTCGCAGATGCCGTCGCCGTCGTTGTCCACGAAGTTCGATCCGACCGTTGCCTGCGCCGCCGGCGTGGCCTGCGGGGTGGCCGGCGCCGCCTGCGCCGGAGTCTGCGCCGAGACGGTCGCCGCGGTCACCAGGACCGCCGCGAACGCCAGAACGAGTGCTCGCTTCATGACTGCCTCCTTGCTGCGGATCGGCGCGGACCCGATCGCCCCGCCGGCTCCCAAGCGCTGGCGGCCCTCTGACCGCCCGCCCTTCCCAGGGCAAGCGGCACGCCAGGAGGCCGGCCGCGGACACGAGCCCACAACTGGCTGAAAATACGCTACTTAGGTGATTGGCCCGCGCCGGCCTGGCCAGAGGCGACGCGGGTGGCACGCCCAACTCGTCGAAATGCTCGACCATCTGGTCGAGAAGAGCGAGGGAGGAAACGCGACGCAGAATGGAGGACGGAATGGAAGGCGACGGTCAGAGGAACCGGAATCGGCGGGCGCGCGGGCGCGGGCGTTGGGCGCGCCCGCAGCGTACGTCGAACGAGGAAGAACGACGACTACCGAGGCGCGACGTAGGTGACGGTCACCTGGTCCCACTGCTCGAGCTGGAACGGAGGCACCGACAGTCCGTCGATCGACACCCGCGTGCTCGGGTCGATCTTGAACTCCTTCTCGTGCAGCCGTCCGTTCTGCACGTTGCGGACAACGAACGTCTCGTTCTCGTAGTTCACCGACTCGACCCGACCCGTGAACGTCAGGGTCTGCAGGTGCGACTTCTGCAGCTGAGGCGTGACGCGGGGCGACGCCTGTGCGACACCGCCGACCGCGAGGAACGCGGCGGCTGCCAACGTGACCAATGCGTATCTCATGTGCTTTCTCCTTGCTTCACGCAGACCCGAGCCGTCCGGGGGTGGCGCCGGCGGCGCCGATTGGACCGCCAGCTCGTGATTCGGCGTGCTGTCGAAGAGAGGTAGCAACGCGAGCGCCAGCTTTCCGGCTTGGCCGGCCGCGCCGCATGCCGTCCAGGGCGGAAGGCCCGCGCATGTCCATCTGCTGGATGGTCAAGCACTTGCACGGCTTGCCGGCGCGCCGCCTGCGACCGCGGGCCCCGGCCTGGCGCGTGGCGAATTGCCCCGCTCGCAGGGACGCCCCGACACAGCCTTGCGAAGGCACTGAGGGAATAACCAGGGAATGAGCCACGGAATGACCAGGGAAATCGCCACGAGAATCTCCACGGAAAGCGCGAGGGAGCGGCGCGGGGCGATGGGGCCCCGCGAGCGACCGAGCCAGGCCGGGTGCAGCCGCCTTCGCGGCCTCGTGACGGTAGGGCCGCTTCGGCGAGCCTCGCCGAAGCTCGACGAGCGGAGGCAGGGGACCCCGCCGATTCAAGCGCGAGGGAGCGGAGCGGGGCGATGGGGCCCCGCGAGCGACCGAGCCAGGCGGGGTGCAGGGGACCCCGCCGATTCAAGAGAAGACGCCGCGCGGGCGTTGGGCGCGCCCGCAGCGTGCGTCGAACGGGCGAGGCAGACGCTACGCGCGCTTCTTCGGGGCGAGGTAGGTGACCGTCACGTGATCGCGCTGCTCGAGATCGCCGAGCACCGCGTACTGTCCGTCGATCTTGATCCACGTGCCGGGCTCGATCTTGAACTCACGCTCCCGTACCTTGCCGTTGTGCTCGTTGCGGACGATGAACGTATCGGTGTCGTAGTTCACCGCTTCGATCCGACCCGTGAACGTACGCTCCTGCATCTGTACGTGCGTCTTCTGCATCGCCGGCGTGATGCGGGGCGACGCCTGCGCGACGCCGCCGACCGCGAAGAACGCGGCGACCGCCATCGTCACCAATGCATATCTCATGTGCCTGCTCCTTTGCTTCACGCGCACCTGACTCGCCGGGGGCGACGCGCGCGCGCCGGCGCGGTGCGCCGTGCGTTCGTGATGTCGCGCGCTGCCTTCAACGACTGCAAGGGGGACGCCACGTTCCGACCGCACCAAATCCGCCACGTTGGCCCCGCGCGGCGGCGCGCGCCCCGGATGTCGATCTCCGGTTTCCTCAAACGCTTACGCTGGCGGCCGGCGGGCGGGCCGTGAGCCGGCCGACACTGGCCGGCGCGGGGCGAATTGCCTCCGCTCGCAGGGATGCCACGACTCAGTTCCGCGAAAACAGGCCGAAAACGCGCGGATCGACCGGCGCACCGGCCGCCTTCGGTCTGGTACGGCGGTTGCTCCTTCTTCCCCGTCACGTCCACCACGAAGCGCCCACGACGGAGGAAACCGATGGCGCGGTTCACACGCACGCTTTCATTGTGCGCGGTCGTCTTCTCGATCGCGGCGGCGCCGGTCCTCGCTGCACAGCGGACGACCGCGCAGAAGCTCGAAGACCGCTGGGTGACGACGAAGATCGAAGCGGCGTACTTTCTCGACCGTCACCTCAAGTCGCAGGACATCCAGGTGTCGACCGTCCGCGGGCTCGTCACCCTGCTCGGCACGGTGCCCGACGCGCAGAGCCGGAACACGGCCGTCGCGATGGCGCACGCCACCGACGGCGTCAAGAACGTCGTCGACATGCTCGCGATCGCCGGCGCGTCCGGCGCATCCGCGGACGGGGCGGCGCACGGCGCGGGCGGCCAGGCCGACGCATTGCTCACGAGCGACCCGGCGATCGCGAGCCAGGTGAAGCTCCTGCTGGCGCTCGATACCGACATTCAGCCGCCCGCGATTCACGTGTCGGTCGCGCACGGCGTCGTCACGCTCACGGGCAAGGTCGGACCGATCGCGCACGACCGCGCGATCGAGCTCGCGCGGGGCATCCGCGGCGTGTCGCGCGTCGACGACGAGATGACGGTGAAGTAGGGTGTTGCGGGGGGAACCCCCTCTCTGCCAAAGTGTGGCGCGAGGGGTCCCCGGGATGCCTGCCAACCTCACCCCGGAGTACCAGCACGCCGAGGAGCGCTTCCGGGCGGCGAAGACCACCGAAGAGAAGATCGCCGCGCTCGAGGAGATGCTGCGCGTCATCCCCAAGCACAAGGGGACCGACGGGCTGCAGGGCGATCTGAAGGCGCGGCTCGCGAAGCTGCGCCGGGAGCCGGCGAAGAAGGGCGCCAGGGCCAGCCACAGCCACACGATCCCACGCGAAGGCGCCGGCCAGATCGTGCTGGTCGGCCCGCCCAACAGCGGCAAGTCCGCTCTCGTGACGGCGCTCACGCACGCGACGCCGGCCGTCGCCGACTACTCGTTCACGACGCGCGAGGCGACGCCGGGCATGATGCGCTTCGAGGACGTCGCCTTTCAGCTCGTCGACCTGCCACCGCTCTCCATGCAGCACGTCGAGCGGTGGGTGTTCGACCTGGTGCGCGCCGCCGATCTCGTGTGGCTCGTGCTCAACGGCGCAGCCGCGCTCGAAGGCCTGGACGAGGTCCACACGCTGCTCAGGGCGCAGCATCTCGTGCTTCAGCCAGCCGGGCGCCCGCGCGTCGATCCGGAGGGCGACGCCTGCGTCGAATTCAAAGCGCTCATCGTCGTTACGGGACTCGACAAGCCGGGCGTTGCCGAGGCGATCGACGCCATGGACGAGCTGCTGGAGCGGCGATGGCCGATTCGCGCGGTCTCATCGGTGACCGGCGCGGGGCTCGACTCGCTGCGGCGTTGCACGTTCGAGGCGTTCGACATCATACGCGTCTACACCAAGGAGCCGGGGAAGCCGGCGGACCGAAGGGCGCCGTTCACGCTGCCACGCCGATCGACGGTCGCCGAGCTCGCCGCCCGCATCCACAAGGATCTGGCCGCGAGCATGAAGTTCGCGCGCGTGTGGGGCCCGAGTGCGTTCGAGGGCGCGACGGTGCACAAGGACCACGTGCTCGCCGAAGGGGACGTGATCGAGATCCACAGCTGAGAGGAGTTCGACGAACGCGCAGATCGAGACGACTGGGGCGGCCGCACGAGGACTATAATCGGGCAGCCCGATCGCGCGGGGTCGCCGCTATGCTTCGCCACACCGCCCCGTGGTGGCTGTACCTGATCGCCGCATCGTTTGTCGGCTACTTCGCGCTCCTGTCCTTCAGCGACAACGCTCCCCCTGAAGGTTTCGGCATCTTCACGGAAGCGCGCCCGGGCGGCGTCTTCGTCGTCCGCGTTGCGCCAGCCTCGCCGGCGGAGGCGGCGGGCGTCGAGCCGGGCGATCGCCTGGCCGCCGCGAATGGACGCGAGATCCATGGCGACCTCGACGAGCGGATCTCTGCCTTCAGCCAGGCGGTCGGCCAGCCGGTCGCGCGGGAGTTCGAGCGCGAAGGCCGGCACTTCACGGTGGCCTATCAGCCCGGTCGGCGCGTGTTCGTAGGCACGAGCAATCGGGACAATTTTCCGACGCTCCTCCCGGCGGTAACGACCGTGCTGCTGGTGACCCTCGTCCTGGCGCTCGTGGTGGCGTTCCGCCGCCGCGCCGATGCGGGCACTTTGATGGGCGCTTTGGTGCTTGGGTCGATTGCGTGCACGGGGGCGCCGGTCTGGCCGCGCGGCATCGCGGCCACGTAGCGGGCGCTCCCGCTCCCGCTCGGCGCCCTGCTGTGGCCCGCCTGCGTGAGCAGCGTGTCACTCGGCCCGATCGTCTTCGCGTTCTTCTCGCTCTTCCCGCGACGGGCGTTCCGGCGCAGCTGGATCCCGGTAGCTGCGCTCGTGCCGGGTGCACTCGTGGCGATGTACCTGGCGGCATATCTCCTCCTGGCGATCTACGCGCCGGATCGCGCGGTCAGCTACCCGAGGTCACCCTGGATGAGCACGCTGGGACCGCTGAGCTTTCCCGCGTACCTGATCGCCGGGGCCGGCGTGCTCGCGCGGAACTACCGGCGTCTCGATGAGGTGAACGAGCGGCGTCGCGTGCGGCTCCTTGTGGCCGGAACGGCACTCGGGGGCGCCGGCCTGCTGTCCATGGCGATCGGATTCCTGCGTCCCGTCGAGGATTCCGTCCTGCTCGCCGGCGTGGTCCTGTTCCTGGCCCTGCCGGCGTCGTTCGCATACGCCATCGCGCGCCATCGGTTGTTCGACGTCCGCGTGATCATTCGGCAGGGTCTGCAGTACGCCCTTGCGCGTCGCCTGGTGCTGTCGATCGTGCCCATCCTTGCCGGTCTGCTGGTCGTCGATCTGCTCATGCACGGCGACCAGCCGTTCATCGCCATCCTCCGCCTGCGAGGATGGATCTACGTGACGCTGGCGGCGATCGCGCTCGTCGCGCACCTGCAGCGCCACCGGTGGATGGACGCGATCGACAGACGCTTCTTTCGAGAGCGCTACGACGCGCAGCAGCTCATGCGCGACATCGTCGACGACATCAGGGCTGCCGGCAGCCTCACGAGGGCCGCCTCGACCGTCGTGGCGCGCGTCACCGCGGCGCTTCACCCGGAGTTCACCGCGCTGCTGCTCAGAGAGCCGGACGACACGCACTATCGTGCGGCGGCCATCGCACCGGCCGGGTACACCCTGCCCCCGCTGGCGAGCCGCAGCAAGATCGTCGGGCTCGTACGCCTCCTCGGCAAGCCCTTGCAGGTGGCGACCGCCGAAACCGGCTGGCTCGCCGCGCAACTCCCGCCGGAGGACACGGCGTTCCTGCGCCAGGCGCGGATCGACCTCATCGTGCCGGTTGCGGTCGGTCCCGATCGCCGCGAAGTGTGGCTCGCGCTGGGCCCCAAGCAGTCGGAGGAGCCGTACGGCGGAGAAGACCTCGAGCTGCTGACGACCATCGCGGCGAGCCTGGGCCTGCTCGCCGAGCGGCCCACCGCGCAGCCCGGACTGCCGGCGTTCGGGGAATGTCCGCAGTGCGGGCGCTGTTGCCCGACCGACACGACACGCTGTCCGGAAGACGGCGCCACGCTCAGGCCGATGGGATTCGACCGGACGCTGGCGGGACGATACGTGCTCGATCGCCGGCTGGGTCGGGGCGGCATGGGCACGGTGTACGAGGCGACCGACACGGCGCTGCAACGGTCGGTGGCGGTGAAGGTGATCCGCGAAGATCTGATCGATCAGGCCGACGCGGCGGAGCGGTTCCGCCGCGAGGCGCGCGCGGCCGCCAGCTTCACGCACCCGCATGTCGTGACCATCCACGACTTCGGCGTCACCGACGAGGCCCGCGCGTTTCTGGTGATGGAGCGGCTGGTCGGCCGGACCCTGCGCCAGACGCTGCGACAGGAGGGCCGGCTGCCCGGGTCACGCGCGATCGAGATCCTTCGCGACGTCTGCGCCGCCGCAGACGCCGCACACCGGCGGCAGATGATTCACCGCGACCTGAAGCCGGAGAACATCTTCCTCGCGCGCGAAGGCGGCGTGGAGACGGCCAAGGTGCTCGACTTCGGCATCGCGAAAGCGCTGCCATCGGCCGAGCTCCAGTCGACCGCCGACACCGGCACCGGCGTGCTGGTGGGGACGTTTCGGTACATGGCGCCCGAGCAGATCGAGGGCGGCCCCCCGACGCCGCTGTGGGACCTCTGGGCCCTCGCGGTCGTCGGCTACGAGATGCTCACAGGCACCCATCCCCTGGTCAACGTGCGCCCGGTCGAGTGGGTGGAGGCGCTTCGCCAGGAACGCTGGACGCCCGTGTCCGATCTCCTCCCCGCCGCCCCGTCAGAGCTGGATGCGTTCTTCGCTCGCGCGTTCGCGCTCGACCCGGCCCGCCGTCCGACCTCGGCGCCGCGCCTGGTCGAGCAGTTCGAGCAGGCCCTCGCGCGCACCGGGCACCGTGCGCCTTGAGCCTCGCACCTCCTTGGAGATTTGCGGCTGGGCGACGACCACGATTGGGTCCGGTCCCGAGCTCCTCGACTTCGAGTGCGGCATCCGCTGTCCCGCCTCGACGCCGCGACCGGCGCGGCGCCGGGGGACCCCAGCGTGCCGGGATCTCGTCAGCCCTGAGGGGAGCCCGCTGCGAGATCCTGTCAATCCCCGCCAAAGAGTGCCCATTTTCCGGCCAGTTAGGCCGATTGGCGCGGCACGCCTGTTGCTCCGCCGGAGTGGCATACCCCGTGGCCGCGACCGGCCGCGGGGCCGAACCCGGCTCCGGAAAGAGTCGGCCAGCTCGGGGGTTCGGAGATGGAACTGCTACGAGCGCTCGGCGCCGTCATCGAGAAGCCGGACACCGCCGTCACTCGCCTGGCCGCGATGATCGAGCTCCCGGCTCGTCCGACGGCCACCGAACACGCCCTGCTGTTCGAAGCGCAGCTGCCGCCGCACGCCTCGCGCTACCTGAGCGCGGACGGCGCGCGCGTCGACGCCATCTGCGAGCGCATGGCGAGCTACTGGCGCGCGACCGGCGCGACGCCGCCCGCCGAGCCCGATCACCTCGGCCATCTCGTCACCTTCTACGCGGACCTGGTGGACATGCAGACGGGCGAGACCGACGAGGCGCGGCGGCACGCCGTGGGCCGGCTGCGCAAGACGGTGCTCTGGGAGCACCTGCTGACGTGGCTGCCGGCGTACCTGACCAAGGTCGATCTGATCGCGCCGCGCGTGTACCGGCGGTGGTCGCAGCTGCTCTGGCAGGCCGCGACGCGCGAGGCCTGGACGGTCGGACCGCCGAACGCGGTGCCCGGCTTCCTGGCCGAGCTCAACGCCCTCGCGGATCCGCCGCAGGGCGACATCCGCGCGCTCGTCGCGCACCTGTGCGCGCCCGCGCGCTCGGGGCTCATCCTGGTGCCGGTCGACGTCAGGCGCGCGGCCGACGCGCTGCAGACGGCGTCGCCCCAGGGTCCGCTCGGCGAGGCGCTCCGCGCGCTGCTCGAGCGACGGACCGCGGGCATGCTCGAGTGGCTCGCCACCGAGGCGCGCCGCTGGGAGACGCGCCACGAGCGCAACCGCGACCTGCTGCCCGCGCTGTCCGACCACTGGACGCGGCGGGCCCGCGCGACACGCACCCTGCTCCACGGCTGGGCGCGGACGCTGAGCCCCGCGCATCCGGAGCGGCCTCACGTCGACACGCCGGGCCAGCCCGCAGCCCACGCCCACTAGCCCGTCCGTCCACCCACCGGCCCGCGGGCGCCGGGAGGGGTCTGTCGCAACCCGCGCGTTTCGGGTACCCTGTCGGGGCGATCGGTCATCCGGCGGCGCCGCCGTCGAGGCGCGGCGGCGCGCGCCGCACTGCTCACATGCCCGAGTCCCCCCGAGCGTACGTCCCCGGTGACCAGCCCGGATCCGCCCCACTCGCCAGGCGGCGCCGCACGGTCGGCGCGCGCCTCGGGACGGTGCTCGACTCGGTGTCGGGGCCCGCGCCGGCGCTCTTCGCGGCCTGGCTCGCGGGCCTCGCCCTGACCGCGGTGCAGTCGCCCCAGCTCACGGTCCTGATTGGGGTGGGGCTGGTGGGCGCGTTCGTCGCCGGACTGGTCGGCACCGGCGGCGCGATCTTCATCATCCCGCTCCTGCTGTACGCCCCGGCCCGCTTCGGCCAGCCGAGCCTCGACATCCACGCGGCGTCCGGCGTGACGATGGTACAGGTGGCCGCGTCGAGCACGGTGGGCATGCTCGCGCACCGGCGAGGCGGCCATCTCGACGTCCCGCTCGCGCTGACGCTCGGCGGCGCCGTGTCGGCCGGGTCGTTCGCCGGCGGCCTCGCCTCCGCCGTCGCGCGCGCCGCGCTGCTGAGCGGCATCTTCGCGGCGCTCGCCACGATGGCCTCGGTCATGATGCTCTTCGGCCGCCGTACGCTCGCCGCCGTGCCGGCCGACGGGGTCGTGCGGTTCAACAAGACGGCGGCCGTCGCCATCGGCGGCGTGGTTGGACTGCTGGTGGGCATGGTGGGCGGTGGCGGCGGCCTGCTGCTCATGCCGATCATGGTGTTCCTGCTCCACATCCCCGTGCGCGTGGCCGTCGGCACCACGCTGGCCATCGTGGCCGCGAGCGGCATCACCGGCGCCATCGGCAAGGCCGTGGGGGGCCAGGTCGACTGGTTCCTGGCGCTGGCGCTCATCGTCGGCGCGCTGCCGGGCGCGTACCTCGGGGCGCGGTTCAACCGCCGCCTGCCGGTCACCGTGCTGACGCGCCTGTTCGGGGCGGTCATCGCCCTCATCGCGGTGAAGATGTGGTGGGACCTGGTGGGACGCTGATCATTGCCGATTGCCGATTGAAGATTGAGGGTGGACCTCCCATGATCCAGACCTTCCGGCGCATTCTGGTGCACGTGGACGTCATGGCCGCAACGCACCCGGCGCTCGGGCGGGCGCTCGAGCTGGCCCGGCACGTGGGCGCCTCGCTCACGCTCGTCGACGTCGTTCCCGAGGTCCCGCGGCACGCCCGCCTGTTCCTGCCCGAGGATCTGCAGACGCTGCTCGTCACCGAGCGCACCGAGCGGCTGCAGGCCCTGGCCACGCGCGTCGGCGGCGCGCTCGGGCCGCCGGTGGCGGTCAAGACCGATGTGCGCGTCGGACAGCCGGCCATCGAGATCGTCCGCGCCGTGCTCCGCGACGGCTACGACGTCGTCCTCCGGTCGCACGCCTCGTCGGCCGACCGGCACCCGCGCCCGCTCTTCGACGCGGTGGACATGCAGCTGCTCCGCAAGTGCCCGTGCCCGGTGTGGCTCGTCGGTCCCGATCGACGGCCGAACGGCCGCGTGCTCGCCGCCGTGGATCCGAACCCTGAGGACGAGACGGAGCAGGCGCTCAACACGTCGATCCTCGAGACGGCGCTGTGGCTGGTCGAGCAGGAGGCGCACGAGCTGGTCGTGCTGCACGTGTGGAACGCCTTCGGGCAGGAGCTGCTGGCGCCGCACGCCGAGCAGGCGGACATCGACACGTACGTGAACGCGGCGCGCGACACCGCGCAGGCGGATCTCGACGCCCTGCTCGCGCCGTTCCGGCCCCGCCTGGGCCCGGCGCAGGTGCGCCTGGACCGCGGCGAGCCGGGCACGCGCATCCCCGAGGTGGCGCGCGAGGAGAAGGCTGACCTGGTGGTGATGGGCACCGTGGCGCGCACCGGCATCACCGGCTTCATCATGGGGAACACCGCCGAGCGGGTGCTGGGCGCCCTGCCCTGCTCGGTGCTCACCGTGAAGCCCGGGGGATTCGTGTGTCCGGTGGCCCTCGAGGAGTGAGCGGATTCACAGGAACCACAGTGACACCCCGAGTGCCGCTCCGAGTGCCGCCAGCCCTCCAACCGTGAACCCCCGGAAGCGGCCGCGCCCGAGGAACGCCGCGAGCAGCAGCTTCAGCACGGTGTTCGACAGCACGCCGATCACGACCGTCTGGGCCGCCAGACTCGTCGACACGCCGCTCGTCGCGTGCGACATCGACAGCAGCAGCGGGTCCACGTCCACGAAGCCGACGACGGCGCCGGACACCTGCACGCCGAGGTTCCCGTAGAGCTCGTTCGCCACGAACACCGCGAAGAGCACCACCTGGAACACCAGCACCATCTTCAGCGCCATCGAGAACTGCAACGGGTTCGTCACCACCCGCACGTCCGGGCCGCGGTCCTCCTGCCAGGCCAGGCAGACCAGGCTGCCGGCCACGGCCACGAGGAAGGGCCCGATGAAGTACGGCAGGAGCGCGGGGACGAGCGCCGGGCCGAGGACGGCCAGGATGAACAGGACCCGGATGAAGAGCACGGCGTTGGCGGCCAGGACGCCCGAGGCGAGCGATCGGCCGAACCCGCGTTCGCCGCGGCTGACGCCGGCGAAGGTGAACGTCACGCTGGTCGAGGACACCAGCCCGCCGAGCAGCCCCGTCATCGCGTAGCCGTAGCGGGGCCCGAACGCACGCCGCGCCAGGAAGCCCACGAAGCTGATGCCCGAGAAGAAGAGGACGACCGCCCACAGCTCCCGCGGCCGGATGCCCCCGAGCGGCCCGTACGGTCCGGTCGGCAGCAGCGGCAGCACGACGATCGCCATCACGCCGAACCGGATGCCGGCGCGCAGGCTGGCGTCGTCGATGCGCGCGACGAGGGCGTGGAGCCGGGACTTCTCCACGAGCAGCAGCGTCGCCGCCGCGAAGATGCCGCTCGCGACGGCCATCTGGCCCGCTCCCGACAACAGGCCGGCGGCCAGCACGATGAACGCGGCCACCTCGGTCGTGCCCTCCACCTCGGTCCGCGCGGCCGAGGCGTAGGCCGCCACGACGAGCGCGGCCGCGCCGGCCGCCAGGACGACGGCGAGCGGCAGGGCGCCGGCGGCCCACAGCCAGCCCGCCACGCCGGCGTAGCCGCCGAGCAGGGTGAACGTGCGGATGCCGGCGAAGCGGGCGTGCGGGCCCGAGGCGTGGCCCGACCACTCGCGTTCGAGGCCGATGGCGGCGCCACCGAGCGCCGCGACGACGAGGCCGGCGATCTCGCGCAGTTGGGGTTCCATGTCGCGTCCCCGCGGAGGCCTACAGATCGTACTTCCGGAGCTTGTAGCGCAGGTGCCGCTCGCTCATGCCGAGCAGGCGCGCGGCCTGCGTCTGCACGCCGCCGGCCCTGGCCAGCGCGTCCACGATGAGCTGGCGCTCGAACCGCGCGACGCGCTCGACGAAGGTGTCCGTCTCCCCGCCCGCCTCCCCGGCCGGCTCCGCCACGTGCACCGGCAGGTCGGCCGTGGTCACGATCGGCCCGCGCGCGAGCACGACCGCGCGGTGGATCAGGTTCTCGAGCTCGCGCACGTTGCCCGGATACGGGTGCTTGAGCAGGAAGTCCAGCGCCTCGCGCGAGAGCCCCGTCACGGGCGCCTTGCGCTCCGCCGCGAAGCGGCGGAGGAAGTGGTCCACGAGCAGCGGTACGTCCTCCCGCCGATCGCGCAGCGGCGGCAGCTCGATCGACACGACGTTGAGGCGGTAATAGAGGTCCTCGCGGAACTCGCCGGTGCGAACGAGCGCCTCGAGATCGCGGTTGGTGGCGGCGATGATCCGCACGTCCACCGCGATGGCGCGGCTCGACCCGACGCGCTCGATCGCCTGCTCCTGCAGCACGCGCAACAGCTTCACCTGCGTGTTGCGCGGCAGATCGCCGATCTCGTCGAGAAAGAGCGTGCCGCCGTCGGCCAGCTCGAACCGCCCGCGGCGCTCGCGGTCGGCCCCGGTGAACGCGCCGCGCTCGTGGCCGAAGAGCTCCGACTCGATGAGCGTCTCGGGGAGCGCCGCGATGTTGACCGCGACGAGGGGCCGCCGCCCGCGGGGGCTGGCGTAGTGGACGGCCCGCGCGAGCAGCTCCTTGCCCGTGCCGCTCTCGCCGCGGATCAGGATCGTGGCACGGCTCTCGGCCGCGCGCGCCGCGACGTTGATCGCCTCCTGCATGCGCGCGTTGGCGGTCTCGAGCCCCTCGAGCCGGTACCGGCTCTCGACCTGGCGGCGCAGCTCCGCGTTCTCGGACACCAGCGCCCGCCGCTCGAGCGTGCGCGCGACCAGCACCTCGAGCTCGTCGAGGTCGATCGGCTTGGTCAAATAGTCGGCCGCGCCGCGCTTCATCGCCTCGACGGCCGTCGCCACCGTGCCGAACGCGGTCATGACGATGACCGGCACCTCGGGGTTGATCCGGCGCAGGTCGTCCACCAGATCGAGGCCCGTGCGCCCGGGCATGCGCAGGTCGGTGAGCACGAGGTCGATCGTGCGGGCCGAGATCTCGGCCGCCGCCGCCTCGGCGCTCGCGGCCTGCACCGTCTCGAATCCGCGCTTGCGCAGGAACCCGGCGAGCACCTTCCGCTGGGCCTCCTCGTCGTCCACGATCAGGATCGCGCGTTCAGGCACGGTCGGGCTCGTCCTCCTGGCGCGGCAGGTGGATAATCATGCGCGTGCCGGCGCCGGGCGTGGAGACGACCTCCAGCGTCCCCCCGTGCGCGCTCACCACCTGGTGGGCCACGGCGAGGCCGACGCCGGTGCCGGCCGGCTTGGTCGTGAAGTAGAGATCGAAGACGCGCGCCAGGTGCTCGGGCGCGATGCCCACGCCCGTGTCCACGACCTCGACGAGGTGCCCGCGACCCTCGCGGCGTGCGCCGACGCGCACCATGCCGCCCGCCGGCGTCGCCTCGAGGCCGTTGCGCACGAGGTTGTCGAGCACGTGCCGGAACTGGTCGGAGTCGAGGCTCCCCGCCCCGGCGCCCGCAGCCTCGACGCCGAGCGTCACGCCGCGCGACGCCGCCAGCGGCCGCTGTGCCTCGACCGCCTCGCGGACGAACGCGCCGAGATCCACCTCGCGCCGCGCGAGCGCCGGCGGGCGGGCGAACTCGAGAAACTGCTGCACGATGGCGTTGATGCGCTGCGCCTCGCTCTCGATGACGCCCACCAGCTCCGCGATCTCGGCGTCGGGGACGGCGGCGCCCGCGGGCGGCGTGAACTCGCGCGCCAGGCGGCGCGCCGCCATGGCGATCCCGTTGAGCGGGTTGCGCACCTCGTGGGCCACCGTGGACGCCAGCTCGCCCATCGCGGTCAGCCGGTCGCGCCGGCGCAGGGCCTCCTGGGCCGCCTGGTGCCGGGCGTTGAGCGCGCCGTACTCGCGCCGGAGGCCGAGGAACCCGATGGCCACCAGCGTGAGCACCAGCGCCGTCGAGAGCGAGCCGAACAGGCGCACCAGCGTCTGCCGCTCGGCGCGGCGCACGCCGTCGAGCCGCAGGCCGAGCCGGAGCGTCGCGTCCTCGAGCCCCTCGACCGGCAGCGGTCCGGACAGATCCAGCACCGGCGCCCCTTCGACGATCACCTCGCGCTCGCGCACCCCGCCGCCGGCGGGCGGCGACACGTCGGCCTCGGGCAGCGCGGCGGCGTCCACACCGTGCACCAGGCGCACCGTGCCGGCCGTGAGCGCGACGTAGACGAACTCGTCGGTGCTCCGGGCCACGTCGACGAGCAGCGTGTCGAGCGAGTACGGGCGCTGCAGGCGGGCGACCGCGGTCGCGTCGGCGTTGAGGATGATGGCGCCGCCGCCGGCCCG
>JAHECP010000147.1 GCA_024641665.1 Acidobacteriota bacterium | reverse complement strand
GCAGCCGGGGGCGCCGCGACCGGCGCGGGCGGCGGCATGGCCGGCGCACCGTCGGTGGTCGCGAGCCGGATCCGTTGCGAGCGCCGCGCCTGGCGAGCAACGGTGTCCCCCGCCGCCCACGCCGCGAGCACGCAGCGAGCAGAGGCCTCGTCGATCTGCCAGGCCGGTGTACACGTCAGCGCCGCGTGCGCGTCGGCCATCGTCGCGAACGAGTTCCGCGGGTCGACCTGCAGGGCGTGCGTGACCCACGCCGCCACGGCGGGCGGCATCGGGCGCTCGCGCAGCACCCACAGATCCACCACTTCACGCGCCAGCGCCGCGACGCGACTCGGATACTCCCCCTCGCCGACCGGCCGGGCGAGCAGGAGCGCCAGCGCGATCACCGCCACTGCGGTCACGTCCGCGCGCTCGTCGAAGCGCACGGGACCCGCCGTCGGCGGCACGGCGATCCGGTAGCGCCGCCACAACTCGCGGCGCGACAGGTTGAGCCGTTCCAGGGCGGAGCCGAACACGAGGTCGGCCACGACGAGCCGGCCGTCGGGCGCGACAATGAGCCGCTCGGGCGCGAGCGCGCCGTGGGCGAGGCCCGGCGCGTGGCGGCAGAACGCGTCGGCCGCGGGCACCAGCTGCCGCAGCACGGCCACGGCCACTCGCGGCGTCGTATCGAGCTCGCCGGCGGCGGCCCGCGCCAGCAGGCTCGACAGCCGCGTGCCGTCCGGCCGGTCCGACAGCACCGCCAGGTCCGCCGCCGACGACGTCAGCGGGCCGACGCGGTGGACGCGCACGAACGCCGGGTGGGCGAACGACGCCAGGACGGCGGCCCGCTCGCGCAGCGCCGGCCCAACGGCGGGACATGCCAGGAGATCGGCGCTCACCCGGAGCGCCTCGAGCCGCTGCCCCTGCGCATCGGCCACGGGCAGGCGATCCCCGAGACCATCGTGGAACACCGGCGAATCGGCGGTAAGCGGAACATTCATAACCGACGTCTTCAGGAGTCGAGAACGGAAGGTGGCGCTGATGCGAGTCTGCAACCGCCGGACCAGCGGGCCGCGTTCTGGTGGCCGAGCCTAACCGCCCAGTCCTCAATCGTTTACTTCGATCGGCACCCGACGGGCGGCGCGCCACCACTTACAACTCGCGTTGGCGGCGTTCCGGATCTGTGATCAGCCCGCCGTTGGTTCCAGCGGGTCCGCTCGGTATATGCTGGCCGCCCCGGGCGGCGGACGAGCGGCACGTGGACCGGCCGGCAGGACCGCCCAGGTCCAGGGTTTCAGGGATTCAGGAGGAGATGACGATGTCTTTCAGCACCCGATGCCGCGTCCGGACGATCGGCTTGGCGCTGGCCTTCGCCGGCCTGGTCGTGCTGCCCCTCGCGGCCCAGCGCGAGAACGTCGATCTGGACGCGATCTACAAGATCAAGCAGCAGGGGTTCCAGAGCTCCCACGTCATGGAGATCATGAGCGAGCTGACCGACGTCTACGGCCCGCGCCTGACCGGCTCGCCGAGCATCACGAAGGCGGCCGAGTGGGCGATGAAGGAGATGACCGGCTGGGGTCTCGTGAACGTGAAGATGGAGCCCTGGGGGCCGTTCGGGCGCGGCTGGGAGAACGAGCGGACGGTGGTGCTGGCGGTCGCGCCGGACGCGTTTCCCATCATCGGCTATTCGAAGGCGTGGGCGGCGGGCACGAACGGGCCGGTCCGGGCCGAGGTGGCCTACGCGCCGATTGCGAGCGAGGCCGACTTCGCGAAGTACACCGGCAAGCTGAAGGGCAAGTTCGTGTTCATCTCGACGCCGCGCGAGATCGACGCGCACTTCGAGGCCGACGCGCGCCGCTACACGGACGAGGACCTCGACCGGATCGCGATGGAGACCGACAAGAACCCACGCGGGGCGCGGCGGTTCAACTTCGACCGCACGTTCCCGGGCAAGCGCATGGACTTCCTGAAGACGGAGGGCGCGCTGGCCGTCTTCGACGAGAGCCGCGGTGACGACGGCACGGTGTTCGTGCAGGGCGGCGGTTCGCGCGATCCGAAGGTCACGCCGACCATGCCGGAGATCACGATCGCCGCGGAGCACTACGGGCGCATCGTCCGCATGGTGGAGAAGAACGTGCCGGTGACGCTCGAGATCGACATCAAGAACACGTTCTTCCCGGCCGACCAGAACGTGTTCAACATCGTCGGCGAGATTCCGGGCACCGACAAGGCGGACGAGATCGTGATGCTGGGCGGCCACTTCGATTCGTGGCACGGCGGCACGGGCGCCACCGACAACGCGGCCGGCTCGGCGGTGATGATGGAGGCCATGCGCATCCTGAAGGCGAGCGGCCTGAAGATGCGGCGCACCGTTCGCATCGGGCTGTGGTCGGGCGAGGAACAGGGCCTGCTCGGCTCGCGCGCGTACGTGAAGGAGCACTTCGCCGATCCGGCGACGATGCAGCTGAAGCCCGAGCACGCGAAGCTGAGCGGCTACTTCAACGTGGACAACGGCACCGGCGCGATCCGCGGCGTCTACCTGCAGGGCAACGAGATGGTGGCGCCCATCTTCAGGCAGTGGATGCAGCCCTTCCGCAACCTGGGCATGACCCAGCTGAGCATCGACGACACGGGCGGCACCGACCACCTGTCGTTCGACGCGGTCGGGCTGCCGGGCTTCCAGTTCATCCAGGATCCGATCGACTACAGCACGCGGACGCACCACTCGAACATGGACGTCTACGAGCGGATCCAGGCGCCCGACATGATGCAGAACCCGGTGATCGTGGCGGCGTTCGTGTACGAGGCCGCCAACCGCGACGAGATGCTCCCGCGCAAGCCGCTGCCTGAGCCGCGGCCGCCGCGGTTCTAGACGCAAGGAAAAGGGGACGGGAGCTGTTTCCGCGCGTCCCGGTCAGACGGAAACAGCTCCCGTCCCCTTTTCCCGTTACACTGTCAGTGATGGTCCCCGCTGCGCTCGCGCTCGCACTGCTGCTGGCCCGGCCCGCGCCGGCCGCGCCGGCGCCGGCCGCCGACCGGCGCGTACGCCCGCCAGCCGTCGCCGGCCAGTTCTACCCGGACGATGCGGCGAAGCTGCGCGGCGCGATCGACGCCTACCTGGCGAGCGCCCGGCCCGCGGAGGGCGGGAAGCCCATCGCGATCGTCGTCCCCCACGCGAGCTACCTCTTCTCGGGCCAGATCGCGGCCGACGCCTTCGCGCAGGCGGCCGGCGGCGACTACGACACGGTCGTCATTCTCGGCCCGAACCACACCGACGCGAGGTTCGACGGCGTCGGCCTCTACCAGGGTGATGGGTTCCGCACGCCGCTCGGCGTGGCGCCGATCGACACCGCCCTGGCCGAAGCGCTGATCAAGGCCGACCCCGACGTCTCGTGGAACAACCAGGTGCACAGGAAGGAGCACTCCGTCGAGGTGCAGGTGCCCTTCGTGCAGCGGCTCTTCCCCGCCGCGCGCATCCTGCCCGTGATCGTCGCCAGCCAGGATCCGGCGGTGTGCGCGCGGCTCGGCCGCGCGCTGGCGGGTCTCCTGAAGGATCGCCGCGCGCTCATCGTCGCCAGCTCCGACTTGTCGCACTACCCCAAGGCGGCGGACGCCCGGAAGGTCGACCGCGAGACGCTCGAGGCCATCGCCACGCTGGACGGCGCGGCCCTCGCGCGCGAGCTGGACAACGTGCGCCATCGCGGCGTCCGCGACCTCGTGACCGGCGCGTGCGGGGAGGCGCCGATTCTCGCCACGATCGCCGCCGCCCGCGCGCTCGGGGCGGACCGCGCCCGCATCGTCAGCTACGCCAACGCGGCCGATTCACCCGCGGGCGATCCCGACCGCGTCGTCGGGTACGGCGCGGTGGCGATCGCGACGGGTGACGCGGCCTCGGAGGATGGTGCGGGCGTGGACGGACGAGGCGGCGCGACGGCGGCGTCCGCCGCCAGCGGCGGAACCGACGGGGCGCTGACGCAGGCCGACGAGCGCGCGCTCGTCTCCTACGCGCGGAAGACGATCGAGCAGTACGTGCGGACCGGGACGGCGCCGCTTTCCCGCGACGTGCCGGCGCCGCTCATGACGCGCCGGGGCGTCTTCGTCACGATCAAGGAGCACGGCCGGCTGCGCGGGTGCGTCGGCCGGCTCGTGCCCGACGGCCCGATGCACTGGCTGACCGGCGCCATGGCGCTGCGGGCCGCGGTGGACGACCCGCGCTTCGCGCCCGTACGGCCGAAGGAGCTGGACGAGATCGCGATCGAGGTGTCGCTGCTCACGCCGCTCCGCCGCATCGCGGACCCGGCGCAGATCGTCCCCGGGCGCGACGGCGTGGTGCTCGTCAAGAACGGCAAGTCGGCGGTGTTCCTGCCCGAGATCGCGACCGACGAGGGCTGGACGCGCGACCAGCTGCTCGACAATCTCTGCCTGAAGGCGGGGCTGCCGGCCGGCGCGTGGCGGAGCGGCGCGATGCTCGCCGTGTTCCAGTCCACGGTGCTCCGGGAGTGAGGGAAACCCCTTTCCTCACTCGTCGAACGGCAGCCGGCCCGGGTCGGCGGCTGATCCCCCGGGCGCGACGAGCGCGTGCACGCTCACGCCGAGCAGGCGGACCGGGCGGCGCCCGGCGTCGGTCTTGACGAGGAGCGCCACGGCGCGGGCCGCGAGGTCGTCGGCGTCGGCGGTCGCCGCCGGCGTCGAGTGGCTGCGCGTGATCGTGGTGAAGTCGTCGTAGCGCACCTTGATCGTCACCGTGCGCGCGCCGAGTGACTTGCGCGCGAGCCAGGCCGCCGAGCGGCGCGCCATGCGGTCGATCTCCTCGCGGATGCGGCCGGGATCGACGAGGTCCTCGGCGTAGGTGTTCTCGCTGCCGGCCGACTTCGACGGCCGGTCGGGCGTCACCGGGCGGTCGTCCTCGCCCCACGCGAGCCGCCGCAGCCAATCGGCCTGGGTGCCGACGGCGGCGCGCAGGCGCCCGGCCTCGGCGTCACGCACGTCCACCAGCCGCGCGATGCCGACCTCGCGCAGCTTCTTCGCGGTGACGGGTCCCACGCCCCAGAGCGCGTCGACCGGCAGCTTCTGCAGGAACGATTCGACGCGATCGGGCGCGATCACCGTCAGGCCGTCGGGCTTCTGCCAGCCCGACGCGATCTTGGCCAGGAACTTGTTCGGGGCGACGCCCGCCGACGCCGTCAGCCCCACCGTCTCGCGGATGCGCTGCTTCAGCCGCTTCGCCACCGGCGTCGCCAGCGTCTCCCCCCACAGGTTCTCCGTCACGTCGAGGTACGCCTCGTCGAGCGACAGCGGCTCGACGAGCGGCGTGCACGAGCGGAAGAAGGCGAACACCTGCGCCGACACGGCGCGGTACTTCGCGAAGTCGGGCCGGACGATGACGAGCGACGGGCAGAGCCGCACGGCGCGGGCCATCGACATCGCCGAGTGCACGCCGAAGGCGCGCGCCTCGTAGCTCGCCGCCGCCACGACGCCGCGCCCCTCGGGCCGGCCGCCCACGGCCACCGGCCTGCCCCCGAGCGAGGGATCGTCGCGCTGCTCGACCGACGCGTAGAACGCGTCCATGTCGACGTGGACGATGCGGCGGACGGACATGCGAGAGAGTGTACTTCGGCTCACGGCTCACGGCTCACGGCTCACGGCTTGGGGGGTGGTCACGCTGTTGCGCGCGGCCGTCCCGGGCGGCGTCGGGGGGCCGCGACGCTGGGTTCGCGTCGAGCACGCCGTCAGGTGTGCGCCTGAGGGCGCTCCGATACCGGCCGGCCGTCTGTTCCGGGGGAACGGCTTCGCCGTGTTAGGATGCGTTCGCGTGAGGCACCTCTGCTTCGACCTCGACGGCACGCTGACCGACTCGCGCGAGGGGATCGCGCGGAGCCTGCAGCACGCCCTCGTGACGCTCGGCCGCGAGGCACCTCCGGAGACGGCCCTCGAGCGCTTCATCGGCCCGCCGCTGCACGACAGCCTGGCTACACTGCTCGGATCGGCCGACGACGCGCTGGTCCGCCGCGCGGTCGCGGCGTACCGCGTGCGGTTCGAGGCCGTCGGCCTCTTCGAGAATCGGCTCTACCCTGGCATCGGCTCCTTGCTCGCGTCGCTCGGTGCGCGCGGCTACCGGCTTTCGGTGGTCACGGCCAAGCCGCTCGTCTACGCGCGACGCGTTCTCAACCATTTCGATTTGGCCCGCGCGTTCGACTCGGTGCACGGCCCGGAGCTGGGCGACCGGCGGCCCGACAAGGCGGCGCTCCTCGCCGAGGCGCTGCGGGCCGGCGCGACGCCGCCCTGGTCGGCGGTCATGATCGGCGACCGCGCCGACGACGTGGACGCCGCCAGACAGATCGGCGCACGCGCGGTCGCAGTCTCATGGGGCTACGGCGGGCGCGCCGAGCTTGAGGCTGCGGCGCCCGACGCCATCGTGGATTCCGCGGCCGAGCTGGTGGCCGCGATCGAGACGGCCGCCTGACGCGGCCGCACCCGCTTGGACCGCCGCTGACCGGAACGAGGAGCCCATGCCCATGGACGAGCACGATCAGGACGATCCGTACGTGCCGGCCGTCGTCGTCCCGCCGCCCGGAGTCGTGAAGACCGGCGTGCAGCGCATCCTCGAGGACACCCGGCCCTGGGTCCTGACGCTCAGCGTCCTCGGGTTCTCCATGACCGGCCTGCTCGTGCTCCTCGGCGTGGCCTCCGCCGGCCTGGGGCTGGCGACGCGACAGCCCACGACCCTGATCTTTCTCGTCCTGTATCCGCTCCTCGGCCTCCTCTACGTGTTCCCGTCGATGTACCTGTTCCGGTACGCCCGCAGCATCCGCGACTACGTGTCGAGCGGGCACGAGCAGCACCTCGAGAACGCGCTGGTCGCCCAGCGGTCGTTCTGGCGGTTCGTGGGCATCTGGGCGATCGTGGGCGCCGTGCTCACCATCCTCGGCGTGGCCGTCGCGCTCATCATCGCCGCCGCCGCGGCGCTCCATCCGTCGTAGCCGCCGTCTCCACACCGGCGGCAGAGTCCGCGAGATCCACAACAACGAGCCCGCCGTCACGCTGCGTCCGCGATCACGACAGATCGACCACGAGGCGCACGAGGTTCACGAAGGAAGACTCGCCGTGGAAGAGACTGCGGCGTGACCGGGCGTCCGGGCTATTCGTGGCGCAGGGCGGTGAGGGGATCGACCTGGCACGCGCGCCACGCGGGCAGCAGGCACGCGAGGACACCCGCCGCCAGCAGGACGGCGGCGGTGCCGGCGAACGTGACGGGATCCGACGCGCCGACGCCAAAGAGCAGCCACTGCAGCAGCCGCGCGAGCGCGAGCGCGCCGGCGAGGCCGAGGCCGAGGCCGGCGGCCACGAGCGTCAGGCCCTCGCGCAGCACGGCGCGCAGCACCTGGGCGCGCCGCGCGCCGAGCGCCATCCGCACCCCGATCTCGGGTGTCCGCTGCCCGACGGCGTGCGCCAGCACGCCGTAGAGGCCGACGGCGGCCAGCACCAACGCGAGCGCGGCGAAGAGCGCCAGCAAGTCGGCGTTCAGCCGATCGGGCGACACGATGTCGCGCGACATGTCGGTCATCACGCGGATCTGATAGACGGGCTCGCGTGGGTCGAGCCGCGTCACCGCGTCCTTGAGCGTGCGGACGACCTGCGCCGGATCGCCGGCACTCCGCACGGCCAGCGCCATCGCATTCCAGGGATCTTGATACGCGCAGCGGTACCAGATCGGCACGTCGCCGTCCCGGGGGCCGGAGGCCTGGATGTCACCGACGACGCCGACCACCACGTGCCACGGCGCCCTCGATTCGATCCCGCCCGGCCGGATGCGCCGGCCGATCGGGTCCACGTCGCCCCAGAAGTGCCTCGCGAGGGCCTGGCTCACGATTGCCACCGGCTGGGCGCCGGCCGTGTCCTCGTCGGTGAACCAGCGCCCCCGCACGAGCGGGATGCGCAGCGTCTCGAAGTAGCCGGGTGTGACCGTCCGGTACTGGATGAAATCGGCGTTGGGGTTGGCGGGCACGTAGCCCTCGGCGCCGACGTACCAGTCCATGACGTCGCCGGACACGGGCAGGAAGTTGACGGCGGCCGCCGACACGACGCCGGGCCGGCTCGCGAGCTCGTCCATCAGCCGCCGGTAGAACTGCGACCGCGCGGGCGCGTCCGGGTACCGTTCCGGCGGCAGCGTCAGCCGCGCCGTGAGCACGTGCTCCGCCTGGAAGCCGGGCGACGCGGCGGCCATGCGCTGCAGGCTTCGCACGAGCAGCCCGGCACCGGCCAGGAGCACGGCGGCGAGCGCCACTTCGGTGACGACGAGCAACGTGCGGCGCCGCGAGCGGCGGGCGCCGCCGGCCGTCCGCCCCGCGGTCTTCAGCGCCGCCGACGCCGTCAGCCCCGACACCGCGAGTGCAGGCAGAGTGCCCACCGCGAGTGTGGCCAGCAGCGCCAGGCTCACGTTGAAGACGAGCACCCGGGCGTCGAGACCGACACCCGCGAGCCTCGGCAGGCTGTCGGGGTACAGCGCGACCAGCGCGTCGAACCCCCATCGGGCCGCCACGAGCGAGGACAGCCCGGCGAGCGCGCCGAGCACGAGGCACTCGGTCAGCATCTGCCGCAGGATCCGCCCGCGTCCGGCGCCCAGCGCGGCGCGGATGGCGATCTCGCGCTCGCGTCCCGCGAAGCGCGCCAGGAGGAGGTTGGCCACGTTGGCGCAGGCGATGAGGAGCACCAGCCCCACGGCGGCCATCAGCATCAGGAGCGCCGGGCGCACCTCGCTCGTCACATTGTCCAGGTACGTCTGCGCGATGAAATGAAAGCCGCTTCCGGGCTTGTAGACGTCCTGGTGCGTCTCGCGCAGCCGGGCGGACACGGCGTCGAGCTCGGCCTGCGCCCGCGCCAGCGACGCGCCGGCGCGCAGTCGGGCGATGATGTTGTCCCAGTGCGCGCCGCGGCCGTAGAGGTTCGCCCGATCGAGACCGTAGCCGACCCAGAGATCCGTCTCGGCGTCGGGAAACGCGAAGCCGGGGGGCATGACGCCGACGATCTCGTAGCGGCCCCCGAGAATCCGCAGGCTCCGGCCGATCGCGTCACGCGCGCCGCCGAAGCGCCGCCGCCAGAGCCCGTCGCTGAGGAGCGCCACCTGATGGCGCCCGGCGTCGCCTTCGCCGGCCGCGAGCGTGCGCCCGAGCTGCGGCGGCACGCCGAGCGCGTCGAACACGCCCGGCGTCACGAGCGTCGCCGTGACGTGTTCCGGCTCGTCCCGGCCCTCGGCCAGGTTGACGCCGGTCGGCCGGAACAGGCCGAGCGCCCGGAAGGCCGACGTGCCCTCTTCGAGGTCCAGGAACTCCGGCTCGCTGATCCCGCCGAACCCGCGGCCGAGGCGTCCGGTATGAATCCGCACGATCTCGCCGGCCGCCGGATACGGCAGGGGCCGCAGCAGGACGCCGTTGACGATGCTGAACATCGCGGTGTCAGCGCCGATGCCGAGCGCCAGGGTGAGCACGACGAGGAAGGCGAAACCGGGCCTGCGGGCCAGCAGGCGCACGCCGTACAGGAGGTCTTGCACCATGGCGCGTCTCGAGGGCTTTGACGGCGCCGGCCGCCCCAGCGTTGCTTAGGAGCCCGCACGCGGCAGGGCCGAGCTGGCCTTCTCTCGTGCTACCATGCGCGGCCGGACCCCCGACCATGCTCAACAGCCCCGTCACCGAGCTCACCACGGCCGCGACCGACGCACTCCTCGCGGCCGTCGGTGTCGCTTTCGCGCTCCTGTTCGCCACCCGCCGCGGCAACGGGCGGTGGCGGGCGGGGCTGTGGGCGTGGGTGTTCGCGCTGATGGCGCTCGGGTCCGCGCTCGGCGCGGCGGCGCACGGGCTCGCGCTCGGCGCCACCGTCCGGTGGGCGCTCTGGCAGCCGCTCTTCCTGTCGCTCGGCCTCACCGTCGCCCTGTTCGGCGTCGGCGCGGTGTGCGACTGGCGCGGCGAGGCGGCGGCGCGCCGCGTGCTGCCCGCCGCCCTGGCCGTCGGCGCTCTCTTCTACGCGACCACGGCGCTCGGCGGCGGGTCGTTCGGCATCTTCGTGGCGTACGAAGGCGCGGCAATGCTCGCCGCCCTCGTCATCTATGTGAGGCTGGCGGCCCTTGGCCGGCGCGGCGCCGGGTTCGTCGCCATCGGCATCGCCCTCACGCTCGTCGCCGCCGGCGTCCAGGCCAGCAGCCTGTCGCTCACCCTCGTCTGGCCGTTCGACCACAACGGCCTGTTCCACCTCGTCCAGCTCGCCGCGCTGCTCGTGCTGGCGCGCGGCGTGTGGACGGGCTGACGCTCACCGGCCGATCACGTTCGGGATGTTCCGGTCCCGCAGCAGCTTGTTCAGCGCGGCCAGATCGCGGCTGAGCGCGTCGTCGAGCTGGCTGGAGAGGGTCGCGACCTGCTTGGTCAGCTCCTGCTGCACCTCCTGCGCCTGCGAGGTCGGCCGATCGTCCGAACCGGCGATGCCGCCGGCGAGATAGGTGAGCTTCGAGACCATCCTCGCGGGCCACCGTGTGGTGTCCTGCCCCTGCCCCGTGTACCGGCGCTGGATGAGCTGATCCTCGATGGCGAGAAGCTTCGCCTCGAGCGCCCCGGCCGCCTGCTTCACCGCCGGCGCGTTCGGGTTGCCCTCGAGCGCGCGGTCGAGATCGGCGAGCTGCACGCGCACCCCTTCGATCGCGTTCACCATGTCGGCCACCGTCTCGAGGTCCCGCCGGATGCCGGCGAGGACCGCCATCTGCGCCTGGATGTCGGCTTCGGTCGCCGACTCGTTGGGCTCCTTGAGGACCGTCAGCGGGCGGGTCGCCTGCTGTCCGCCGGCGACGAGCTTCACGGTGTAGGTGCCGGGCGGCTGCAGGATCGTCATCCGCCCGCCCTCGGGCGCAGGGCGCCAGCCGTCGGGCCCCACCGTGACGTCGGGCGCGTATTCGGGGCTCGTCCGAAGCCGGATTGGCGTCGACGGCTCACCGCGCAGGTCCCACGTCACGCGGTTGAGGCCCGCGCGCGTCGTGCCGTCGAGCGTGCGCACGACCTCGCCCTGCGCGTCCAGGATCTGGACGGTGACGGGGCCGGAGGACGGCGTTTTCAGCCAGTAGTTGATCGCGGCGCCGTAGGGCGGGTTCTGGCCGACCGTCATGTCGATGGTCGGCGCGGCCGGCTGCGTCGGGCTGCGGAACCGGTAGGCGGGGCGCGGCGCGAGGAGCTCCATGCCGGCGTCGCGCACCCGGTCGGTCAGCTGCTCGAGCGGGGTGAGGTCGTCGAGGATCCAGAAGCCCCGGCCGTAGGTTGCAATCACCAGATCGTTGAAGTGATCCTGAATCGTGATCCAGTACACGGGCGCGTGCGGCAGGTTCATCTGCAGCGGCTGCCAGTGGTCGCCCGCGTCGAACGAGACGTAGATGCCGCCCTCCGTGCCGAGATAGAGCAGGCCCTTTCGAACCGGGTCCTCGGCGATGCAGTGCGCGTAGCTCACCATGCTCTTCGGAATGCCGTTGACGATGGCCGTCCACGTCCGGCCGTAGTCGGTGGTCCTGTACGCGTACGGATCGCGGTTGTTCACCTGGTGGAAGTCGAACACCACGTAGGCGGTACCGGCGTCGTGGCGCGACGGCTCGATGTTGTAGACCGTGCCGTCGGGAGGCAGGTTCGGGATGTTCTTCGTGACGTTCGTCCAGGTCTTGCCGAGGTCGCGCGTCACCTGCACCTGCCCGTCGTTGGTGCCGACCCAGAGCAGCCCCTTCTCGACGCGCGACTCGGCAATCGCCATGATGACCGGGTAGTACTCGACGCCGATGTTGTCGGGCGTGAGGCCGCCCGACAGCCCCTGCCGGCTCTTGTCGTCCAGCGTCAGATCGGGGCTGATGATCTGCCAGCTCTGGCCGCCGTCGGTCGTCGTGTGCACGTACTGGCTCCCGGCGTAGAGCCGGTTCGGGTCGTGCGGCGAGATGGCGAACGCCATCGTCCAGTTGAAGCGGTACTTGGCGTCGGCCGCGGTGCCGCCGAGGGGGTTGTCGGGCCAGATCTCCACGTTGCGGTCGATGCCGCTCTTGAGGTCGTAGCGCACGACGATGCCGCCGACGCTGCCCGAGCCGGAGGCGGTCGACCAGATGATGTCGGGGTCGGCCGGGTCGGGCGTGGCGAAGCCGCTCTCGCCGCCGCCGACCGTGATCCACTGGCTGCGCGAGATGACGCCGCCGAAGCCGCCCTGGGCGCGCGTGTTGCTCGGGCCGCGGTACGACGGGCCGTCCTGCTTGTTGCCGAGGACGTTGTACGGAATCCGGTTGTCGGTGGTGACGTGGTACATCTGCGCGATGGGCAGCTGGAGGCGATTCCAGCTCGCGCCGTGCGTCGTGGTGATCGACACGCCGGCGTCATTGCCCACGATCATGCGGTCCGCGTTGGTCGGGTCGATCCACATGTCGTGGTTGTCGCCGCCCGGGCTCTGCCGCCCGCGCTGGAGCTCGTTCGTCATGCCGCCGTCGAGCGTCCGCGCGAAGGCGGCCGTCGTGAAGTAGGCCTCGTTCTCGTCGCGGGGCGACACGGTGACACGAAAGTAGTAGTGCGTGCGGCCGCCCAGGTTGCGGTCGTAGCTGACAAGCTCCCACGTGTCGCCGCCATCGTCCGACCGCCAGAGCTTGCCGCGATCGGTCGGCTGGCCCCGGAGCGGAATGCCCTCGCCCGTCTCGATGAGGGCGTAGACGCGGTTCGAGTTCGAGGGCGCGACGGCCAGCGCGATCTTCCCGATCGGCCGGGTCGGCAGCCCGTGGCCGCCGAGCTTGTGCCACGTCAGACCCTCGTCGGTGGACTTGTAGAGGCCGCTCGACGGACCGCCGCTCTCGCGGCCCCACGTCTTGATGTCGAACTGCCAGATGCCGGCGAAGAGGATCCGCGGGTTGTTCGGGTCCATGACGACATCGGAGCAGCCGCTCTGCTCGTCGGCGAACAGCACGCGGTCCCACGTCTTGCCCCCGTCGGCCGTGCGAAACAGACCGCGGTCCGGCGACGGGCCGTAGGCAGTGCCGATCGAGCACGCGAAGACGACGTCCGGGTTGCGCGGGTCGATCATGATGCGGCCGATGCGGCCGGTCCGCTCGAGCCCCATGAGCGTCCAGGTCCGGCCCGCGTCGGTGGACTTGTAGATCCCCTGGCCGATCGAGATGTGGCTGCGGATCCACTGCTCCCCGGTGCCGGCCCAGACCACGTTCGGATCGGAGGGAGCCACCTCCAGCGCGCCGATCGACTGGACGGGCTCGTCGTCGAAGATCGGCTCCCAGTAGAGGCCGCCGTCGGTGGTCTTCCAGACGCCGCCCGACGCGGCGCCGACGTAGTAGGTGTTGGGATCGCCGGGGACCCCGGCGACCGCGCTCACGCGGTTGCCGACCGGACCGATGTAGCGCCAGTGCAGGGCGCCGAGGGAGTCGGCGGCGCCCGGCGACGGCTGCGCCAGCCCGATGGGCAGCGAGACGAGCGCCAGGACGAGAATCAGGAACGCGAACGCTCGGATCGAACGTGCCGTGTCGCGCATGGTCACATCCTCCACGCGAAACGAGCCGCCGGAGTCGGAACGGACTGGGAAGGAGCGAAGCGGGCCGATTATACGCCGGGTCGGGACGGCCGTGTCAGCCGTTCGTGAGCCTTGAGCCCTGAGCCGTAAGCCGTGAGCCTTCACGCTCGTGAGTCCAGATCGTCCCAGCGCTCGTAGGCCTCGACGAGCTGGACGTCGAGCGCCTCGAGCCGCGCGAGCGCCTGTTTGATCTCGCCGGCGGGACGCCTGTAGAACTCGGGGCCCGTCACCTCGGCCTGGAGCGCGCGCTGCTCGGCTTCGAGCGCCTCGATGCGCGCCGGCAGCTCCTCGATCTCGCGCAGCTCGCGGAAGGTCAGCCTGCGCGGCGCCGCCGGCGCACCGTTGGCCGTGGCCGCGGGACCCGGTTCGCGCAAGCGCG
>JAHECP010000146.1 GCA_024641665.1 Acidobacteriota bacterium | reverse complement strand
CGGCCGACGTCGAGGCCGCGCACGTCGCGGAGGCGCTGCAGTTCCGGATGGCGGACTGAGGGCGTTGCCAAACATGACCATAAGTGGTCAAATGCCGGTCATGGAACTCGTCCGAGTCGCCCAGCTCAAGGCCAGGCTGAGCCACTACCTGCGCCTGGTCCGGCGCGGCGAGACGGTGACCGTGCTCGAGCGCGACACGCCGGTCGCGCGGCTCGTGCCGTACGCGGCCGGCGCGGCGCTCGTCACCCGGCCGCCGCGGCCGGGCGCAGGCCGGCCCTCGGCCGTCGCCCTGCCGCCGCCCCTCCGCCCGCACGGAACCGACGCCGTCGCGTTGCTCCTCCAGGAACGACGCTCCGGACGATGATCGCCTACCTGGACTCGTCCGTGCTGTTGCGGCTGGTCCTCGGCCAGGCCGGCGCCCTCGCCGAGTGGCGCGAGGTCGAGGCGGGCGTCGCCAGCGCGCTGGTCGAGGTGGAAGCCCTGCGCACGCTCGACCGCGTCCGCCTCCGCGACGGCTGGTCGGACCGTGAGGTCGCCCGGAGACGCCAGGCCGTGTTCTCCCTGCTCGACACGATCGAGCTCGTCGAGCTCACGCGCCCGGTCCTCGCACGCGCGGCCCAGCCACTGCCGACCGAGCTGGGCACCCTCGACGCCATCCATCTCGCCACCGCGCTCCTCTGGCAGGAGGCGAGGGACCGGCCCCTGACCATGGCGACCCACGACGAGGCCCTCGCGCTCGCGGCCCGTGCGCACGGCATGGCCGTCGCCGGCGTCGGCTGAGCCGCAAGGCATGCGCCGGCCGGCGCCGTCACCGGCGGAGGCAGATCGCCTTCCCGTTGACCATGCGGCTAGGTGACGGGTCTCCGCTCGTACGACAGCGCCCCGCGGCCACGTCCCTTGCGGATCAGCGCAATCTGGCCGAAGTGGTACGACTCGTGCTGGACGAGGAAAGCCAGTGCCCCGAGAACGGTCGAGTCTCCGGTGGGGAACGGACGCTCGGACTGGCGTGCCAGAACGTCGGCGGACGCCGCCTCCAACCCGTCCGAGACGCGCTTCGCGACGACCATCCACGTCGCGGACAGCTGCGGCACGCTCGGCAGGGTCGTCACCTCATCAATCGTGCTGACATCGGCAAGCGTGCGTTGCAGCGCGTTCTCGAGCGGTCGCCCCAGCAGCTGCGCCATGAAGTAGCGCGCGTCGGTGACGTGAGCCACGATGAAGGCGACGCTGTTCGTGCCGGGGAGCGGACGGGCCGTCGCGTCCGAATCGGACAGCCCCTCGAGGCAGTTCAACCGCAGATCGGTGTTCAGCCCCAACAGCCGGGCGAGCGCGCTCACATTCGGTTCCATCGGCGTCTCCAGGGGACGGACGCCCAACGGATCGCGGGCCCGAGCGCCGGCGGGCCCTGTCGCGAGACGTCTTACACAGCGCTGCGTCTGGTGATCGTCCTCGCAGTGCCTGATGGTAACACCCACGGGGCGGCAGGACTCCCACTTGGGGATCGCGGCCGCGGCACGGTCGGAGACGCGCATCGCGCCGGGCTACCGCGTCCAGCCCGCCCGGCGTGGGGCAGTTCGCGCGGGGTGTTGCGGAGACCGACTGGAAGAGCGCACACTGGTGGCGCTGTGTGTCGGCGGTTTCCACCGTGCCGCAGGGGGTGCCGTCATGAGGTTCCGAGTCTTCGGTACGCTCGCCGCCGCGGTGTCGTTCGTCGTCGCCATCCCGGGATCGTTGTCGCACTCGCCGCCCGTCAGCGCTCCGTTCGAATACTCCGTTCATGTCATCGTGCTCGATCGGAATGGCAACCCGGCCGCCGACCCGGCGCCCGCGGACCTGGGGGTTCGGATTGGGGGCGTTCCTGCGAACGTCGTCCGCGTCGCGCGAGCCGACGAGCCCCTGAGCGTCGCGCTACTGGTCGACCACTGCACGCGGTTCCCGCTGGAGCTCCGCACGGGACTGAAGGCCTTCGTCGGGGCCATGGCCCCCGCCGCGCGCGTCGCGGTCACCACGATGGGCGGCGCACCCACGCCGCTCGTCCGCTCCACGGACGACGTCGCAACGCTCGCCGAGGCCGTCGGCAAGCCAGTGCCTCACGCGTGCCTCGGCCTCCACGCGGTCGACGCCATCCGCGAGGCGTACCGATCCGACGACGTCCGCGGCGTGGAGCGCGCCGCGGTCGTCGCGGTCATCGGACACGGCGGCGACGCCAGCACCGAGGACGTGGCGGCTCTGCTCGCCGAGATCCGCGAGAGCCGCGCACCGCTCTTCGTCGTCCGGTTCCCCGCCGAGCCGACAACGAGGCCGGGCGAGCAGTCGAACCTGGCAGCCCTGCTGACCGAGGGCCCGGCGTTCACGGGCGGCCAGCGCCTCGACCTGCTGAGCGCGGGCGCGCTTCGGAGCCAGCTCGAACGCGTGGCGGCCGCCCTGAAGTCCCAGCTCCGCGTCGATGTCGTGCTGGACGAGCCGCCGCCGGCCGGGCGGCTCCTGCGCCTGGAGGTCGTCGCGACGCGCAAGGGGCACGTGGCGCTCGCGCCGGTGGCCGTGCGGCTGGGATCGTGAAGAGGCATGCGCTCACACGAACACGCCAACCACGAAACGCACCAGACCCACGAAGACGTGGCGGGGCCGCCACGCGGGTCCCGCTGCCCCGCGTGACGGCCCTCGTGGCCCTCGTGGGCTTCGTGGTCGAACGCGTCGGCGCGCCTAGCGTCCGAACCAGAGCCGGAGCGCGAGGAAGACCTCACGCGTCGGGCCCGGCTGGAAGGAGTTGCCGTCCGGATCCGGCTCGGTGAATGCGATGTACTCGGTGCCCGTCAGGTTGGTCGCCGAGAGCTGCACCTCGGCCCGGTAGCCATCGGCCTTGAAGCGATAGGCCACGCGCGGATTCAGCAGCCCATACCCGTCGGCCGTCATCAGGTTCGCCTGGTCCACGTACTGCATGCTCTGCGCGAACACGTTCACGCCCACCACGAGGCGGTCGTTGATGTTGTACGTCGCGTCGAACCCCAGCTGGTGCCGCGGGGCGTTCGGCATCACCTTGTTGCTGAAGCTGCCGAACAGGCTGACGATGTTCGTGTACTTGAAGTCGTTGAACGTGTAGGCGACCTGCACGGCCAGCTGCGGCGTCGGGTAGTACCCGATCGAGGTCTCGAGGCCGTAGCGGCGGCTCGTGCCCAGGTTCCCGTAGAAGGTCTCGAGCGGCCGCGACGCCACGCGGTAGCGGCCGAAATCGTTCTTCGTGTCGAGCCTGAAGAATCCGATGTCGTACGACACGCCGTGGGCCGCGGCGCCGCGCACGCCGACCTCCTCGCCGTGCGACGTGGCGGGCACCAGGTGCACGTTGAACCCGCCGAGGGCGTCGGGGTTGTTGGCCAGCTCCTCGGTCGCGGGCGGCAGGAAGCCCTGGCCCCACGACGCGTAGAACCCGAGATCGGACCGCGGGTTGAACGACACGCCCACGCGGCCGGTCGTCTTCGAGAAGTCCGCGCTGCCCGAGAGGTCGACGCCGCCGGCCTTCAGGAGATCGTCGAGCGCGTTGTGGATGCGGTCGGTCCTGAGCCCCACCATCAGCCCCCACTGCGGCCCGAGATCCACCTGGTCGAGCGCGTACACCCCGATCCCGCGCTGGCGGATGATCTGGTTCGACTGCAGGTCGGTGCCCTCCTCCGCGTGTCCGAGGTTCGGCAGCCGGTGCTCGTCGATCTTCTGCCAGTCGAGGTCGGAGCCGACCGTGAGGTGGTTCTTGATCCGGTCCTCCCCGGCGTCCACCCGATAGTGGACCATGAAGCCCGGCGTGTTGTAGGTGCGGTGGTCGATCGACGAGGGCACCGATTCTCGCCACGCCGTGTTGCGGTAGTAGATCGCGTAGCCGAGCTCCTGCCGGCCCTCGAGGATCGTCGTGCCCGACACGCCGGTCGTAATGCGCCGCGTGCGCTGGTACTCGTCGAAGGTCAGCGCGTCCGGGTTCGCCATGCGGCGATCCTGGGCGAGCCAGGCGAGGTTGAGCCCCTCGGCGTTGCCGTTGTAGAAGAGCGTCCCGGCGGTGATCGCGGTCAGCGTGGTGGACTCGCCGGCCTTGATGTGGAACTTGCCGTAGAGGTTCGTCGCGTGGAAGTTCGTGTGGTCCCGGTAGCCGTCACCGGTGTTGCCCGAGGCCGAGACCCGGTAGTTCAGGCGTCCGGAGGTGCCGCCGACCTCCGAGAAGCCCTTCAGGAAGCTGTACGATCCGCCGTCGAGCCGTACCTCGCCGCTGGGCGACCCGCTCGATCCGTCGCGCGTCGTGATGTTGATCACGCCCCCCGAGGATCCGCCGCCGTAGAGCGCCGACGCGGAGCCGCGGAGCACCTCGATCCGCTGCACGGCGTTCCAGTCCACGTCGAACACGTCCGGCGCGAACCCGGTCGGATCGTTCAGCGGCAGACCGTCGAGCAGCACCTTGATGCCCCGGATGCCGCGCTCGGTCAGCAGGCCCTGGCCGCGGATCGAGAGGTGCACCCGCTCGCCGTCGGCCTGGTTGTCCACCTTCACGCCCGGAACCAGCCGCAGGGTCTCCTCGGCGCCGACGCCGCGCGGGATCGAGTCGAGCGTTCTCGGGGTCACCACGGTGGTGGCCGCCGGGTTGTCCTTCAAGGGAATGTCCATCCGCGGCGCCGTCACGATGACCTCGACCTGCACCACGGGCAGAGGCTCCTGGGCGGGCTGCGCGGGTTTCTGCTGCTGGCCTTCGGGGGGCTGCTGCGGGGGCTTCTGCCCCTGGCCCTCCTGAGCGGCCGTGACCGGTGCGGCCTGCGGCTGGTCCGCCGCCGTCGGCGGATTCGCGGCCGTCGAGCCCGCCGTCTGCGCCCTGCCGCCCGCGGGCAGCAGGATGCCCGCGGCGACGCTCAGCGCCAGGATGACGCCTGGCCGGTTTCGTCTACCTTTCCGCTCCATGACTTCGCTCCGTGCGGACCCAAGGGGACTGCACCAACGTGTGGTGCGGCACCGGACGCGCCGGCATCGTGCGGGAGTGCGGGCTCGTCCGGCCCAAAGGAGTGCCTCCTCGAACTCGAGGACACGAGAATGACGGCGGCCGGTGTGGGTCGGCCCGTTGGTCGGGTCCGTGGCCTCGCCGGGCGGCATCGCCGGCCGTTCAACCTGACAGGCTAGAGCGGACGGGCTTCTACTACCATCCTTCGTTTGTCCGAGACCCCGGGGGGGCTCCGTCCCCGACCCGTTCGTGCGGCTCGGGCCACGCTTCGGACCCGGGATCCGCCGAGCGGCGCCGGACAGGCCACGGCCGGACGCAACTGCTGACCACAAAATGGTTAGGCCATATACCCTCAAGGAGGATCCGCGGTCCCGCTTTGCCGCGGGCCGCCTGTTGTGTTAGAGTCACGTGATTTCTCGCCGCTGCGAAGTGGCTCGCGGCACGAACGTTACGAGTCAGGTTCACCCCAGGGACCACAGGACCGGACTCGGGTAGTCGGCACGGAACGTCGACTCGTTCGGTGCGCTGACTGCTCGACTCCTAACTATGGCTTCCACGCGCTATACCGTTCTCATCGCCAACCGTTCGACGGGTGTCGTGCGCCGCGTGACCCTGTCGCTTCGTCCCACGCTGGCCGTCGTCGCCGCGATTCTCGCCTTGCCTGTCCTGATGGGCCTCGGCGCGCGCTGGAGCGCCCGGGCCGAGATGGACGACCTGCGCAACACCAACGTGGCGCTGGTCATGGAGAACGAGAGCTTCCGGGCCGCGACCGCGCAGCTCGCCTCCCAGGTGTCGTCGCTGCAGTCGGCGGTGCAGGAGCTCGGCGAGCGCGCGGCGGTCGATCCCAACGTGCAGAAGTCCATGGACCGGCTGCCGGCCATCGTGCGCAACAGCGCCATGGGCGGCGGCAGCACCCCGACGGCGTCCGCCGGGGCGCTCGTCTCGACGCTCTCCACGCCGGAGAACACGTTCGGGGTCCTGCGCGATCTGCTGGGGCTGCTCGAGACGCGCCTCGAGACGGTGCGCTACGGCGTCGAGCGGCGCCAGGCGCTGGCGGCGGCGACGCCGTCGATGTGGCCGGCCGCGGGCTGGCTCTCCTCGCCGTTCGGCGAGCGGACGGATCCCTTCACGGGTCGGCCCGACTTCCACCCGGGCATCGACATCTCGGCCGACAAGGGCACGCCCATCCACGCGACCGCGGACGGGACCGTGGAATCGGCGTCCTACAGCGGCGCGTACGGCAACCTGGTGGTGATCGACCACGGGTTCGGCATCTCGACGCGCTACGGCCACATGTCCCGGTTCGCGGTGAAGGCGGGCGACCACGTCAAGCGCGGCGACGTGATCGGCTACATCGGGCAGACGGGCCGGGCCAACGGCCCGCACGTGCACTACGAGGTGTGGCTGAACGGACGGATGCTCAACCCGCTGCGGCTGCTGACGACGCCGCGTCCCGCGCACTGATCGCCGTCGCCCGGTCGCCGGCCGGTTGACGTTCCCCGCAAGCTCCCGTAAAATAGAGGGATACCCTGGTCGCAGAGGTCGCCGCCGAGAAGGCCGCCCTCGCCGGCCGGGTGGCTCCCGTTGATGCTCAACACCCTCCTCGCCAAGGTCGTCGGCACCCAGAACGAACGCGATCTCAAACGCCTGCGGCCGTACGTCGAGCAGATCAACGTGCGCGAAGCCGCGATCCGCGAGCTCACCGACGACCAGCTCCGGGCCAAGACGGCGGAGTTCCGCGAGCGTCTCGCGCAGGGCGCGACGCTCGACGACCTGCTGCCGGACGCCTTCGCGGTGGTGCGCGAAGCGGGCCGGCGCGCGCTGAACATGCGGCACTTCGACGTGCAGCTGGTGGGCGGCATGGTGCTCCACCGCGGCAAGATCGCCGAGATGAAGACCGGCGAGGGCAAGACGCTCGTGGCGACGCTGCCGGCCTACCTGAACGCGCTCGAGGGCAAGGGCGTGCACGTCGTCACGGTGAACGACTACCTGGCGCGGCGCGACTCGGAGTGGATGGGCCGCATCTACCGGTTCCTGGGCATGGCGGTCGGCGTCATCCAGCACGAGCTGAACGACCTCGAGCGCCAGGTGGCGTACGCCTGCGACATCACCTACGGGACCAACAACGAGTTCGGCTTCGACTACCTCCGCGACAACATGAAGTTCGACCTCGCGCACTACGTGCAGCGGGGCCACCACTTCGCCATCGTGGACGAGGTGGACAGCATCCTGATCGACGAGGCGCGGACGCCGCTCATCATCTCGGGCCCGGCCGAGGAGTCGACGGAGCTCTACTACGAGGTGGACCGCATCATCCCACGGCTGACGCCCGGCGCGGTGACGCAGGGTGACGTGAAGGCCGAGGAGCGCGAGGCGCTCGAGGAGAGCGGCGACTACGTCCGCGACGAGAAGCACAAGACCGTCACGCTGACCGAGAGCGGCATGGCGAAGGCCGAAAAGCTGCTCGCCCACCGGCTGCAGCCCGGCGGCCTGTACGACCCGGTCAACATGCCGCTGCTCCACCACATCAACCAGGCCCTGCGCGCGCACACGATCTTCCACCGCGACGTGGACTACATGATCAAGGACGGCCAGGTCGTGATCGTGGACGAGTTCACGGGACGGCTGATGCCCGGACGCCGCTGGAGCGACGGGCTCCACCAGGCGGTCGAGGCCAAGGAGAAGGTCAAGATCGAGCGCGAGAACCAGACGCTCGCCACCGTCACCTTCCAGAACTACTTCCGCAAGTACGCCAAGCTCTCGGGCATGACCGGCACGGCCGACACCGAGGCGGAGGAGTTCTCCAAGATCTACAAGCTGGACGTGATGATCGTCCCCACCAACCGCCCGCTCCGCCGGTACGAGGAGCCGGACACGGTGTACCGGACCGAGCGCGAGAAGTTCGACGCCATCGTTCAGGACATCCTGGACAAGCAGACGGAGGGACGGCCGGTGCTCGTCGGCACGGTGTCGATCGAGAAGTCGGAGCGGCTCTCGGGCATGCTGAAGCGCCGCGGCATCAAGCACGTCGTCCTGAACGCGAAGTACCACGCGCAGGAAGCCGAGATCGTGGCGCAGGCGGGGCGCAAGGACACCGTCACGATCGCGACCAACATGGCGGGCCGCGGCACGGACATCCTGCTGGGCGGGAACCCCGAGTTCATGGCGCGGCAGCGCGCGCTGGCCGACGAGATCGCCGAGCGGCTGCCGAAGGGCGAAGAGAAGTTCGTCGACGACGAGGACCACGTCTACTTCTTTCACATCGAGGCGTTCTACCGAGTGCCGCGCAAGGAGTACGAACGCCTCTTCGAGGCGTTCAGGCAGGAGACCGACGTGGAGCACGAGCAGGTGGTCTCGCTGGGCGGCCTCCACATCATCGCCACCGAGCGGCACGAGGCGCGGCGCATCGACAATCAGCTCCGCGGCCGCGCCGGCCGCCAGGGCGACCCGGGCTCCTCGCGCTTCTACCTGTCGCTCGAGGACGACCTGATGCGCATCTTCGGGTCCGATCGCATCGCCGGCCTCATGCAGCGCCTCGGCATGGAGGAAGGCGTCCCGATCGAGCACAAGATGGTCACGCGCGCCATCGAGCGCGCGCAGAAGCAGGTCGAGGCCCAGAACTTCTCCGTCCGCAAGCACCTCCTCGAGTACGACGACGTGATGAACAAGCAGCGCGAGAGCGTGTACGCGCTGCGCCGCGAGCTGCTCGAGGGCCAGATCACCCTGGGCGAGGGCGACGAAGCCGAAGTGCTCGACACCCGCGGCTACCTCATGGAGCTCGGCGAGGGGCTGCTCGACGGGATCGTCGAGACCTACGCCAGCCGTCGCACCAACCCCGAGGAGTGGGACACGGGCGCGCTGGCGCAGGCGGCGGCCGATCTCTTGGCGCTCGACGTCAAGACGCTGGCCGGGCTCGGGCTCGAGCGGATGAGCTCCGCCGAAATCAGCGACGCGATCTGGGCGAAGGCGGTCGAGCGCTACCAGGCCAAGGAGCAGCTGATCGACGCGTCGATCCTCCGGCGGGTCGAGCGCGACATCATGCTGCAGATCGTGGACTCGCAGTGGAAGGACCACCTCTACAGCCTCGACCACCTGAAGGAAGGCATCGGGCTGCGCGGCTACGGCCAGCGCGACCCGCTCGTCGAGTACAAGCGGGAGAGCTTCGAGCTCTTCCAGGCCATGAAGGACCGCATCGACGAGGAGAGCGTCCGCTACCTGTGGCGGCTCCAGCCGGTGCTGCAGGACGACCAGGGCGGCGTGCGCCGGCCGGCGCCGCGCCGCCAGGCGCCCCTCACGCTGAACGCGCCGGCGGCCGCCAGTCCGTTCGCGTCGGCGCCGCGCAGCGGCGGCGGCCGCCAGCCCAACCCCCCGCGCAGCGGCGGCGACGACGTCGTCAAGACCGTGCGGCGCGACATGCCCAAGGTGGGCCGCAACGACCCGTGCCCGTGCGGCAGCGGGAAGAAGTACAAGAAGTGCCACGGCGCCTGAGCCCCGTTCGAGGAGCGGCATGGACACCAAGACCGAACCGCTGGCGACGCACGCGATCGACCGGGGCCTGACCCTGGCGCTCACCTACGACGACGTCCTGCTGCTGCCGCGGCACTCGCAGGTGCTGCCCAGCCAGGTGAACGTCGCGACGCGGCTGACCCGCACGATCGGCCTGAACGTGCCGCTCGCGAGCGCGGCCATGGACACCGTCACCGAGTCGCGCCTCGCCATCGCCATCGCCCAGCACGGCGGCATCGGCATCATCCACAAGAACCTGTCCATCGACGAGCAGGCCTCGGAGGTCGATCGCGTGAAGCGGTCCGAGAGCGGCATGATCGTGAACCCGATCACGCTGTCGCCGCAGAACCGCATTTTCGAGGCGCTCGACCTGATGCGGAAGTACCGGATCTCGGGCGTGCCGATCACCGAGGACGGACAGAAGGAGGGACGCCTCGTCGGCATCCTGACCAACCGCGACCTCCGGTTCGAGACCGACGTGGACCGACCGATCGCGTCGATCATGACGCGCGAGAACCTCATCACCGTGCCCGTCGGGACCACGCTCGACGAAGCGCGCGCCATCCTCCACCGCCACAAGGTGGAGAAGCTGCTCGTCGTCGATCAGGAGTACATGCTGAAGGGCCTCATCACCGTCAAGGACATCCAGAAGATGATCAAGTACCCGGCCGCCTGCAAGGACGGCCTGGGGCGCCTCCGGGCGGGCGCGGCGGTGGGCGTGGCCAGGGACACGATGGCACGGGCCGACGCCCTCGTCGCCGCCAACGTGGACGTCCTCGTGGTCGACACCGCGCACGGCCACTCGCAGGGCGTGCTCGACGCGGTCGGCGTCATCCGCCAGAAGTTCCCCGACGTGGCGCTCGTCGCCGGCAACGTGGCCACCGCCGAGGCCACCGAGGCCCTCATCGCCCGCGGCGTGGACGCCGTCAAGGTCGGCATCGGCGCCGGCTCGATCTGCACCACGCGCGTCGTGGCCGGCATCGGCGTGCCGATGATCACCGCCATCGCCCAGTGCGCGCGCGCCGGGCGGCCGCACGGCATCCCGATCATCGCCGACGGCGGCATCCGCTACTCGGGCGACGTCACCAAGGCGCTGGCCGTCGGCGCGAGCGTCGTCATGATCGGCAGCCTCTTCGCCGGCACCGACGAGAGCCCGGGCGAGATGATCCTGTTCCAGGGGCGGAGCTTCAAGGAGTACCGCGGCATGGGCTCGATCGGCGCCATGCGCCGCGGCAGCCGCGACCGCTACTTCCAGGACGAGTTCGACCTCGACAGCTCGGGCGACACGCACGAGAAGCTGGTGCCCGAAGGCATCGAGGGGCGCGTGCCCCACAAGGGCAGCGTGGCCGCCATGATCCACCAGCTCGTCGGCGGCCTGCGCGCCGGCATGGGCTACTGCGGCGCCCGCACGATCGCCGATCTCCAGCGCGACGCGGAGCTCATCCGCGTGACCGCCGCCGGCGTCCGCGAGAGCCACGTGCACGACGTCGTGATCACGAAGGAAGCGCCGAACTACCGGATGGAATGATCGTTCCGAATGGCGAATGCGGAATGCCGAATGCTGAATGAGAAAGACCGGATGCCGAGTGTCGACCTGAGCGTGGGTGCCGAACGCCGGCCTTCGTGACAGGCCGTTCTTCAATCCGACATTCGACATTCGACATTCAGCATTCGGACACGATCACCGTCCGCGTCTCTCCCTCCCCTTCAATCCGCACCGTCACGGCGCCGTCGACGGGTCTCGGCAGGCGGTCCGCCCACTCAATCGCCACGACGCCCGTGCCGGCCTCGAGCTCGTCGAGGCCGAGGTCGTCCACCTCGGCGCGCTCCACGCGGTAGAGATCGACGTGGTACAGCCGCAGCCGGCCCGCATACTCCTGAATCAGCGTGAAGGTGGGACTGGAGACCTCGTCGGGGCTCGCGCCGAGGCCCTCGGCCAGGCCGCGCACGAAGGCGGTCTTCCCGGCGCCGAGGTCGCCGTAGAGCAGCACCACCGCTCCCGGGCCGAGCCTCGCCCCCAGCTTCCGCGCCACGGCCATCGTCTCGGCTTCGGAGCGGGTCACGTGGGTGGGCATACGGTGATCGACCCGGGACTCGGGACTGGGGACTCGGGACTCGGCGCGGTGGACTAGGCGTCCCCCTGCGGCTTGACCTTGCGGCGGGCGGTCAGCTCGAGCACGGCGTCGCCCAGCCGGTCGACGAGGTCGGTCGCGGTCATCGCCACCTCGCCCTCGTCCGCCTCGGCGAGGTCACCGGCCAGGCCGTGCAGGTAGACCGCCACCTTGCACGCGGCCTCGGCGTCGAGGAGCTGCGCGAACCAGGCACTGATCATGCCGGTGAGCACGTCGCCCGTGCCGCCGGTCGCCATGCCCGGATTGCCCGTGAGGTTCACGAACGTCCGCCCTTCGGCGGTGGCGATCACGGTCCGGTGTCCCTTGAGCACGACGTGCACGCGGTGGGTGTCGGCGAAGCTGCGGGCGATTTCGACGCGGTCGGCCTGGACCCGGTCCACGGTGAGCCCCATCAGGCGCGCCATCTCGCCGGGGTGCGGCGTGATCACGATGTCCACCCCGTCGCGGCCCATCAGCCGGTCGGGATCGCCGGCAAAGGCGTTCAAGGCGTCGGCATCGAGCACGATCGGCACGCCGGCGCGCTCGACCAGGGCCTGCACGAAGGCCGACGTGCCCGGCGCGGTGCCCAGCCCCGGACCGACGGCCATGACGTCGGCTTTCAGCTCGAGCACGCGCTCGAGCGCCGCGAAGTCGATCCCGCCGCCGGGCGTCTCCTCGAGGGGCTCGGTCATGTACTCGGGTGCCATCGCGGCGATGGTCGCGACGGCGCTGCGCGGCGTGGCGATGGTGACGAGGCCGGCGCCCGAGCGGAGCGCGCCCGTGGCGGCAAGGTGCGCGGCGCCGGTCTTGCCGACCGAGCCGGCCACGACGAGCACGCGGCCGAAATCGCCCTTGTGCGCGTCGGACGCCCGGCCCTGGACGAGCTCGCGCACGTGCTCGCGGGTCAGCAGGGACAGCCACGGCCCGTCGAGCTCTTCGAGCACCGCGTTGGGGATGCCGACGTCCGCGATGACGAGGTCGCCGGCGTGCGTCTCGGCGGGCGGCAGCACGAGCGGCAGCTTGGGCGCGGCCATGGTCACCGTGAGGGTGGCCTCGATCGCCTGGCCGATCACCTGGTGCGTGTCGGCCGAGAGCCCCGACGGCAGATCGATCGCGACGACGGGGATGCCGGCGCCGTTGACGTCGGCCACGACGGTCTCGAAGAGGCCGCTCAGCGCGGTCTTCAGCCCGGTGCCGAAGATGGCGTCCACGATCAGGTCGGCGCGCGTGATCTCCGAGTAGTGCAGCTCCCAGGCCTGCGCGTCGGTCACCTCGACGACGGTGACGCCGAGGCGCCCGAGGATTTCGAGGTTGACCCGCGCGTCGCCGCACACGTCGGCTACCTGTCCCAGCAGGAAGACGGAACACTGCACGTCCCGCTGCGCGAGCGTGCGCGCCACCACGAAGCCGTCGCCGCCGTTGTTCCCCCGGCCGCAGAGGATGGCGACCTGGCGGGAGGAGAGATCGTCGAACGCCGCTTCCATCGCCGCCACGACCTGACGGCCGGCGTTCTCCATGAGCACGAGCGAGGGCACGCCGATCTCCTCGATCGTGCGCCGATCCGCTTCGCGCATCTGCGTCGCGTTGAGCACTCGCATGCCGGACGCGAGTCTAGCACAACGCCGCCCGCCGGGCGGCCCCGCCCGGCCCCGTGCGTGGTCCTCGACGCCTCGAGTTGTGTAGACTAGCGACCATGTCCTCGCACGCGCGGCGCGTTCCGGGCCTCGTCGGCGTCTCGGCCCTCGAGCTCGTGGTCGTCTCGAACCCGGAGACGCCGGACCGCACCGCCGCCATCAAGGGCACCGGTCCCTCGCCCCTGCCCTGGCTCGCCGAGTCGGCGCGGCTTGTCGAGCGCATGGGCGCCGCCTCGCTCGCCTATCCGTGCAACACCGCGCACTACTTCCTGCACCGCGCCGCGCCGGGCGAGCGGGGTTCCGGGCTCCCTCTCGTGGACATGATCCGGGAAACCGTGGCCGAGGTCGTCAGGGCCGGCCACCGGAGAATCGGCCTGCTCGCCACGACCGGCACGATCGACTCGGGACTCTACCAGGAGGCCTTCGAGGCGCGGGGCGTCGACGTGCTCGTGCCGCGGTCGATCGCCGCCGCGTCCGCCGCGGAGCCGGACGCCGCACCGCGCGAACGTCTCGAGCTCTACGCGCGGCACGGCGCGGAGCCCGGGCGTGCGCTCGAGGCGCCCGCGCTCGACGCGCTGGCCTCGGACCTCGTCGATCGCCTGGGCGAGCAGGACGGCCTCGTCATGGAGGCCATCGTCGGCACGCTGGGCGCGAAGGCGGGCCACACCTCCGGCGTGGCGGCGCAGCTCGCCGCCGAGGCCGGCCGGCGCCTGGCC
>JAHECP010000145.1 GCA_024641665.1 Acidobacteriota bacterium | reverse complement strand
GTTCGTCAACAAGGCCGGCACCGGGGCGCTGGCGGCCGCGGCCGCCGCGGCGGGCGTCCCCACCTACGTGCTCGCCGGCCGCGACAAGTGCCTGACCGCGCCGCTGGCCCGGCGCCTGACGCTCGGCGAAGGCCCGGCCGACGGCGTCTGGGCCGACGCGCCCCCGGGCGTCCGCGTGCGGAATCCCTACTTCGAAAAAGTGGCGTGGCCATCGGTCGCCGGCCTCGTCACCGACCGGGGCCGCGTGGGGTCGGACGACGTGCCCGGCCTGTGCCGGGGTGTGGCGAGCCTCGTCGATCACGCGGCTCTGGACCTCGTGCTGTCTACTGCCGGGTCGTGATCGGCGCCGCCCCTACATGGGGCATCAAAGCTAACACATTCATTATGAATACCTTAAAGCGATGCGTGTCACACGGTTATTATATTAGCATAATGGACTCATATATGATGCTTGACATTGGCTCATAGTTTTCCTATCATTCCTAGTGTTGCGTGGGGCCGGCAGGGGCCGTCCGAGGCGCCGTGCCGCCGGCGCGACGCCGCGGCGCGGGGCGCCGCGCGGACGGATATACAGGGCAAGGAGGAACGACCATGACCGTGGTTCGGTGGAGTCCGGTGCAGCAGCTCGCGTCGATGGAGGTCGATCGGCTCAACAGGATGTTCGACCGCGTGTGGAGCGGCGAGCGGCCCAGCGTCGGCTGGATGCCGCCGGTGGACATCTACGAGGACGAGCACCACAACATCGTGATGCGGGCGGAGCTGGCGGGCATGAAGCGCGAGGACATCCACGTCACCGTGGAGAACGATACGCTCACGCTGCACGGCGAGCGCCGGGCGGCGGACGAGATCCGGCGCGACCGCTACCACCGCCTCGAGCGGCAGGCGGGCGAGTTCCGGCGGTCGTTCACGCTGCCGTCGCTTCTCGACACGGGGCGGATTGGGGCGCGCTACGAGGACGGCGTGCTGACGATCACGATCCCGCCCAGAGAGGAAGCGCGGCCGAAGCAGATTCCGGTGCAGGCCAGCTAAGGCGGCCGCCGCGGCCCGAGGGCCGCGGCGCCGCAGGGATTTCGAGATCCGATCGACGCAAGGACGAACGTGAAGGAGGTTGCCATGGCAATCGTACGGTGGGACCCGTTTCGCGAGCTGGTGGCCATGCAGGATCGGCTGAACCAGTTCTTCGAGGAGACGCGCCGGGCCGATGACGACGTGATGACGCACGGGGACTGGATTCCGGCGGTGGACATCTTCCAGACCGACCAGCACGAGGTGGTGCTGAAGGCGGAGGTGCCCGGCCTGAAGCGCGAGGATATCGACCTGCGGGTCGAGAACAACACGCTCACCATCACGGGCGAGCGGCGCCAGGAGAAGAGCGTGGCGAAGGAGCACTACCACCGCGTGGAGCGGTGCTACGGCACGTTCAGCCGGTCGTTCTCGCTGCCCAACACCATCGATGCCGAGAAGGTGCGGGCCGAGTACCGCGACGGTGTGCTCAGCGTGACCCTGCCGCTGCGCGAGGAGTCGAAGCCGCGGCAGATCCAGGTGGACGTGAAGGGGTAGTCCGAACCGGCCGTGCCGTCGCCGGTCGACGGCCGGCCGATTTTTGGTTATTCTTGATCGTCATGTCTGCCGAGCTCGACCCCGAGTCGACCGAACCTACGCCGGCGCCGGCCGACGAGCCCTTCGTGCCCGCGCCGCGCATCGACAGCCGCTTCCTGTTCGTGGACGTCGCCGCGCAGCGCGCCAAGCAGCTGCGGCGAGGCGCCCTGGCGCGTCTGCCCGAGCTCAAGAACGAAGGCACCACGCGGCCGGATCGGTTCTTCAAGCTCGAGCGAGTGGCCATGGAGGAAGTCTCACGTGGCCTGATCGCTTACACGCTGCCCGAGGTCCCCGGGCGGCCGGGGGGGGACGCGTGAGCGCCACGGATCTCCAGAACCTGATCTCGGGCACGGTGATCGGCGTCATCGCGGGCGCGGTGGCGGTGCTCGCGCTCCTCATCGGCGTCTGCGTGCTGCTCGACCTGGCCAAGCTCAGGCGGTCGGGTCCGCGGACGCGGGTGGTCCGCAGCCTCGACGAGGCCCTCGGCCTGTCGGTGCCCTACCTCACCCCCGACCAGCCCCGGGGCGTCATCGACCAGCTCCGGACGCCGGAACTTCTCGAGGCGGCGGCTCGTAAATCGAGTTAGGCGCGCCATTGTCGGGGCGCGCCGCCGGAGGAGCGTCCGATGATCGAGCTGCTCGTGCTCGGGTTCCTCGCGATGACCGGCCTCGTGCTGCTCGGCCTGGTCGGCCTGTTCGTGGGCGTGTTCGTCAAGGCGGTGGTCTGGCTGGTCCTGCTGCCGTTCCGGCTTCTCGCCTGGCTGCTCGCGCTGCCGTTCCTCGTGGTCGGCGGCACCGTGGCCCTCATCGTGGGGCTCCTGATGCTCCCGATCATCGCGATCGTGCTGGCCGTGGGCCTGCTGGCCGCGATCGTCTCGCTGTTCACACCGCTCCTGCCGTTCCTCTTCATCGCCTTCGTGGTCTGGCTGATCGTGAAGGCGGGGTCGAGGCCGGTGGCGGTGCGAAGCTAGCCGACCCGTTCGCACCGTCTCGAGGCCGTCACGACGGGCGTCGTGCTACGATGCCGTCATGACGGCTTCATTCTTGTACGATCCACGCCGGCGTCCGATGCCGGCCTTCGTCGCCGCCTTGCTCGCGGCCGCCGCGCTCTGGGTCGCGACGCCGCTGGCGCAGGCGCCCGCGGCGCCGTACCGCATTCTCGTCACCAACGACGACGGCGTGCGCGCGCCGGGCATCCTGGCCGTGGCGCAGGCGCTCGAGGGCCTGGGCGAGGTGACGATCGTCGCGCCCGCCGAGAACCAGAGCGGCAAGGGCCACTCGATCACCATCGCGGACCCGATCTACGTGGAAACCGTGCAGCTCGCCGGCGGCCTGCGCGCGTACGCCGCGGCGGCCACCCCCGCGAGCTGCGTGAAGGTGGCGCTCGGCGCGCTCATGAAGGACAAGCCGGATCTGGTCGTCTCGGGCATCAATCGCGGCTACAACCTGGGCATGGTCACCTACGTGTCGGGCACCGTCGGCGCGGCGCGCGAGGCCGCGCTGCAGGGCATTCCGGCGATCGCGGCGTCGCTGGCGGTGGAAGCGCACCCGGGGTACGAGCCGGCGGCGCAGATGGTGCGGCGCGTCGCCGACCTGGTGAAGGCGCGCGGCCTCGACCGCGGCGTCTTCCTGAACGTCAACGTGCCCGCCGGCACGCGCGAGGCGCTCGAGGCGAAGGGCCTGATGGTGACGCGGCAGAGCGCGCAGTCGGGCGCCGAGCGCTTCGAGGAGCAGAAATCGCCCAGCGGCCGTCGCTACTTCTGGAGCATCTGGCACGAGCCGACGGGCGACCCGGAAGGGACCGACGTGTGGGCCGTCGAGCACGGCTACGTCGCGATCACGCCGCTGCACGCCGGGGAGTTCGACCAGGCGACGTTCGACCGCTGGAAGGGCCTCACGCCGACGCCGTCGCCGGGGCGGTGAACGGCGCCAGCGCCGCACCGTGGTGTCAGGCGCGCAGCAGTACGGCCTCGGTCGTCGCCTCGAGCCGCCTGGCGGCGAGGATGTGCAGGAGGGCGGGGGCGCGGTCGGCGAGCAACCCGGCCTGCAGGGGGTGCCGGAACCGGTAGCGCGCCTGACGGTCGTGGCCGCGCTCCGTGGCGCCCGCCGGAGCGAGGATCTCCTGACGCGCGAGCGCCGCAATCCGCGCCGCCACGACGTGAGGATCCCCGGCGCCCGCTCGCGCAACGTCTTCCGCGCTGAAGTGGGGTCCGCCCGCGACCGCCGCGAGCTCGAGCACCTCGAGCTCGCCGCGGTCCAGCGTGTTGAGCCGGCGCGCGAGCGCCTCGCGCAGCGTGCTCCGCAACCCGGCGGCGATGGTCTCGACCTCGATCTCGGCCCGCCAGCGACCCTCGACCAGACGGATGACGCCGCACGTCACGAGGCTGCCGACCGCCGCGACCATCAGGAAGGGATTGCCGCCGCAGGCCTCGTGCAGCGCGGACGCCAGGCCCGCGAGGGTACGGGGGCCGAAGCGGGTCTCCAGGTAGCGCCGCACCTGCGCCCCGGTCAGCGGCGCCATCTCGATCGTGCGGGTCCGCGGCAGGTCGGCCCCGTTCCTGCGCGCCCACGGTGACGCGACGCCGCTGCCGGTCGCGATCACCAGCAGTCGCGCGGACCTCCGCCGCTCGGCCAGATCGGCCGGCGCGTCGAACATGGCGCGCGTGGTCCATTCGAGATCCTCGAGGACCAGGACGAGCGGACGATCCTCGCCGGGCTCCTCCAGCATCCCGCGGACGAGCGCCAGGGGCCCGTCGGCGGCCGCGTGCTCGACGCACGGAACCGAAACCGCGCGCAGCGTGTGCAGCGCGTGCGCCATGCGCAGGAACGCCCGGCAGAGCGCCGACTTGCCGACGCCGGGCTCGCCGTGCAGGAAGACGAAACGCGCCTCGCCGGCGACCGCCGCGCCGAGCTCCTCCGCCAGCGCCGCGAGCTCCGCCGTGCGATTGACGAACACCCACGAGGACGGGTCCGCCGCCTCGTCTCCTTCGCGCGCCGCCAACTCCGTCACCTCCGCGACGAACGCGTAGCCGCGGCGCGGCTCGCAGCGGATGAACCGCGCCTGGCGCGGGTCGTCGCCCAGCGCCGCCCGGATCTCCCGGATCAGCACCTTGACGTTATCCGCGTGCACGTGCGTGTCGGGCCAGACGGTGGACAGGATGGCCGCCTTGCCGACCCACGCGCCCCTGCCGTCGAGGAGACAGTGGAGCAGCGCCGCTGCCTTGCCCGTCAGGCGCACGCGGTCCGGCCCTCGCCAGAGCGTCTCGTCGCGCTCGTCGAAGCGGAACGGGGGGAAGCTCTTCATTGCTTGTCCAGGCACTCCACACGCAGCAACGGAACGCCCAACGCGTACAGCTGCTCCAGCACGCCCAGGAGTGCCGCCTGATCCGCCACGCGGCCCACCATCTCCGTCGTCGGCCGCCCGGTGCTCCTGCCGTGGCGGGTGATCGTCATGCCACCGATCCGCTCCGACCAATCCGCGGACAGATGACCCGGCACGAGGATTCGGTACGAGGCCGGCGAGTGGACCGCGAGCGGACACGTTCTCGAGGCGATCATGGCCCCTACGATACGCATGAGGGCGCGCGGGGAACAGCCCCGGAAGGGGGGGATTTTGGGGTAGGGGACTCGATCCGCCCCCGGACGTCAGGATGACCGGCGAATCAGACCGCGTGCCAGCGCGGCCGCGACCGCCTGCCTCCGCCCTTCGACGTGGAGCTTACGGTAGAGGTTAAGGTTGTGTTTCTTCACGGTTTCGGCCGACACGCTCAGACGCTCGGCGATCTCTTTGTTCGAGAGCCGGGCGGCGAGCAGCTCCAGCACATCGCGCTCGCGATTGGTCAGGTCCTCGAGCGGTGCGGCTGAGGTGGCGCCGGCCTCCGATTCGGCGCGGCGGGACGGCTGAGCTTCCCGCGTACCATCAGGACGCTCTGCGGCTCCGAACGCGCCGAGCAGCGACTCGATATACGCATCGCCCGGCCGCTTCACGGCCAGCTGCTCGAGGAGCGCGCGCAGGCGGGGTCCGCGGTCGAGGAACGTCCGGATGAACCCGAGCGGCGCCGCCCGCCGGAGCGTGTCGGCGAGGCACGCGCGCGCGGCGTCGTGCTCGCCCGCGGCGTCGAGCGCCAGTGCGCGCACGGCCGAGAGCTGAATCGCCTGCCGGACGTTGCCGCGCCGCTCGGCCAGCTGCAGCGCCGGCTAGACCGAGGCCAGGGCGGCGCGCGGACCGTCCGGCGCCCCGCCGCGCATCAGACGCTCGCCGTGGATCACGCCCGGCGCCTCGAGCCAGAACGACATGGCGTCGGCGGCGAGCGGCGGCACCGGCTCGGCGGTCGGCTCGAGGCTCGCGGCCAGCCGCATCCCGACGTCGTGCGCCGCCGACGCCCTCAGCGACATCGGGTCCGCGACCTCGAGCGCGAAGGCGCGTGCCGCGGCCGCGTGCACCTCGGCCTCGGCCGGGTGTCCGCTTGCCCGCGCCACGAGCGAGATCCCGATGACGGAGTCGTGGTACACGCGGGTCGCCAGGTGGTACCGCAGCGGTTCGAGCCGCAGGAAGCACGCGTGGGCCTCGTCCAGCCGATTGCGTTCGTAGGCCACGACGCCGTGAAAATAGTGCGCGTATCCGAGCCAGTACTCGGGCAGCGGGACCGTCTCGTGAGTCTCGAGTATCTTCCGCGCTCGATCCCGGCAGGCATCCAGGTTGCCCGCGTACAGCAGGATGATCGCCTGGGCAGTGAGGAACTCTCCGACGTGACGGCCTCCCTCGGCGCGGTCGTCGTCGATGGCCTCGTCCAAGCTTCGAAGCCCCTCCTCCGGGCGGCCGAGCATCGCGAGCGCGCCCGCCTCGTAGAGCACAGCCAGGGTGCGTTCGAACCCCGCCCTCCTCGTCGTCGAGCGGCGCGCGCGAGCGGCGCGCTCCAGCGCGTGCTCGGCGTCGCCCTCCCAATAGAGCTGGAACGCGCGCAAGGCGTCGATGTCGGCCTGGAACTCGTGCGTGCCCGGGTCGGCGCGGTCCGCGTCCCGGCCCCGATCCAGCGCCTCGGCTTCGCCGAGCAGCCGGGCCATCGCCGGAAAATTCCACTGCCGGCCGTTGACGTAGGTGTGGGCGAGCAGCAGCGGCAGGCGGCCGCGCTCGGCTCCCTTGGGGAAGCCGCGCGAGCCAGTGCGTGAGCGTCTGCCGTGACAGGTCGCGATCGATGACGTCGTGAAGGCGCCGGGCGATCAGGTCGGCCGCGGCGTCGATCTCGCCCGCCGCCACGAGGTAGCTGAGGGCCTCTTCGACCAGGCCGGCGCTCGCGCAGTACTCCCCGGCGAGGCGCGCGATCCGGGCCCGGCGCACGGACGACTTCAGCTCCGGGAGGTGCTCGAGGAGGAGTTGCCTGAAGAGGTGGTGATAGCGGTACCAGCCGTCGCCGGCGTCGAGCGGCACGAGGAACAGGTTGGCGCGCTCGAGGCGCGCGATCATCTCGCGGCTGTCGGCGTGCGGGGACCCATCCGCCCGCAGGTGGTCGCACATGGGCGCGCAGAACCGCTCGAGCGGCGCCGTCACGCCGAGAAACTCCAGGACGTCCTGCGGCTGCGAGGCCAGGATCTCATCGACCAGGTAGTCCGCGACCAGCCGGTTCTGGCTCGAGAAGCTGCGCGCCCGCGCTTCCGGATCGGCGGCGTCTGCGAGCGAGATCCCGGCCAGCTGCAGACCGGCCGCCCAGCCCTCCGTCTTCTCGTGGAGCATCTCGACGACGGCGTCCGGGAGACGGAAGGCCCCGGCCAACAGGCGTCGGGCCTCCTCGGGCGAGAAGAGCAGATCTCGCGCGCGCAGCTCGTCGAACCAGGACTGCGTCCGCCATCGTGCGAGAGGCCACGGAGGATCCGAGCGCGTGAGCACGATCAGGTGCAGCGACGCCGGCGCGGCCTGGATCAGGAGCCGCAGAAAACGGTGTACTTCCTCCGAGGCGGTCGCGTGGTAGTCGTCGAGGACGAGGACGACGCGTTCGGCAAGCCCCTGCAGGCCGTCGATCAGCGCGTGAGCCAGGAACTCCGGACTGGGCTTCGTTCCGACCGACAGGAGGGCCGAGAGGCCGCCGAGGCGGCCGGGAACCGCGGCCTGGAGCGCGGCGACCACGTACCGGCCGAAGCGGTCCAGGCCGCTGTCGAACTCGTCGAGCGAGAGCCACGCGGAGAGCCGCGACTCCTGCTCCAGCCACTGGGCCACCAGAATGGTCTTGCCGAAGCCCGGCGGCGCCGACAGCAGCGTGAGCCGCCGGTCGGGCCCCGCGGTGAGCCGCTCCAGCAAGCCGGGCCGTTGGATCGTCCCGCGCCGCACGAACGGACGCTTGAGCTTCGCCTGGATCAGCACTGGTTCACACGGCTCCGCGGCGTAGAGGGGCAAGGCCACTCCAGCCGGCCTTACGCAGGTTTCCGTGCGAATCTACTTAGCGATCTGTCTGCGGATCGAATGAACCGGGAACGCCAAGGCGGTGCGCGAACGCGGAGGGGATTATATACCGGCAGGCACGACGGAAGATCCAGGGCCCTTCAAAAATCGAACTTCACCATCCCCTGGATTCTGCGGGCGCTGCCCTTGGTGTCATTGGTGGCTCTCTGTGTCCCCCACATGTACTCGACGCCGGTCGAGAATTGGGTCGCCGGCCGCCAGATCACGTTGACATGCCCGATCCCACCGCGTTTCAACGCCAGCGGATCTCTCGAGTCGGGTGGCCGGAGCCATCCATACGCATACGACAGGTTCGACGAAAGCGTGGCGTTCCACTTGTGCATGCCGCCAAGCACGACCGCGAAGGCCGGCATCGTCTCGAGCGTGCCATCCGAACTCAGGACGGCATTGGCATGGCTCCCCGCGAAGGCCATGACGTTCTCGCCGGAACCTTCTCCGTACGACACGTTCCAGGTGACGTAGTTGTTGGTGCCCACGTACTGCCGGCCGGCCACGACGACATCGGCCTGGAGCGCCTTGGCGGTCGGGCCGTCAGCCCCGCCATCCCAACGCAGCTGGGCCACGCTCGAGCCGAGCAGCAGCAGGCCGGTCTTCCAGCGATAGTCGGCCCTGACGGCAAACAGGGGCAGCTGGGGGCTGGGTTTCCCGGCCAGGCCATAGGGATTCTCGATGCCCGGGAAGTCCAGGTTCTCGACCGCCACGGCCAGCTTCCAGTGATCGCCGGCTCCTCGTTGATAGCGGATCTGCGTGGTGCGTCCGCCAAACAAGGCATCGCCGGCGCCGAAATCAATCGTGAACGCCAGCGACTCGACAAACGACAGGGTGGTCCAGGTCTGACCGACCAGGAAGTTTCCGGCGACGATATAGGCATGCCGCAGCCGGAACTGGTTCCCCGCCGACCAGAAATCACCTTCGATGAACATTCTCAACGGCACGGCCCCCGGCGTCACCCGGCGCACGTCGATATTGAACCGGGTTTCCCGCGCGAACATGTAGAAGTAGCCGCTGTCCGCGTGTTCCGGCGTGCCTTCCAGCGGGATCGTGCTCATCAGGAACTGCGTCTTGTCCAGCGTGCCGTCGATGTCGTACACGACATCGGCCTTCAGGTAGCCCCCGATCTTCATCCGCATGTTGGTGCCGAACATGGGCCAGGACCCCGGGAAGTCATCGGCCACCAGCTCGGCGCCGGTCAACAGTCGTTGGGGATCCCGCAGATCGGTGCTGGGAATGGGCTTCTGCTCCCCACCAGCGGGATCGGACGTCGTCAGCGTGTTCTTCTCGATCGCGCCGTCCTTCATGATCAGCACGACGTTCGCGTCCGCCAGGGTCGAAAGGTCCTCGGGCGGATCGCCATCGATCAGGAGGAGGTCCGCCGGCGCGCCTTTCTCGATCGCCCCCGCGCCGGCCGACACCCGCGCGCGCGTCTGGCCCTGCGCGGCGACGACGCCCGGGGCCAGGACCCGCCCGCCCGCGTCGATGACCGTCGCGCCGGCCGGCGCCGTGATGGACGCGGCGATCTTCGCGATCCTGTGGTCCTCGACCAGCACGCTCACGTCTTCGGCGACCCTCTGGCCCTTCGCGTCGACGATCGTGACGTGCTGCAACAGCGTGATGGGTGGTGGCGAGCCCTGCGCGTAAGTGGTCCCAAGGCCTGCAAGGACCAGGAGCGCCGACCGAACGATGACGATGGAGATTCGGTTCATCTGCTTGTCCCGCCTTGAAGAAGACCCGGCGCGATCGGGTCATGGTTGCTGTTGGACCGCTGGGCCCGCGCGGCGGGCACCAGCAGTCCCATGGCCGCCATGACGGCCTCCACCGCGGACGTGCGTCGGTCGCCGCCGTCCGCACCGCCTACACCGTCCCGGTCACCCTCCGCGCTGCGCTCCCGATCATCGTCGTCGTCAGCCCGCTCATGAGGAGGTTGACGCCCAGGAGCGTCCCGACCAGCCAGATCCCGGAGAGCGGGAACTGCCGCCACACCATGAGCGCGAGCAGGACCGACACGAGGCCGCCCGTGAGCATCCAGCCCCAGCCGCGCTCGGGCCTCACGTGAAAGGCCGCCACGCACTCAGTGAGGCCGTTGACGGAGAACATCATCGAGAGCACCAGCGTGAGCGTCACCAGGCCGACGCCGGGATTGGTGAAGATGTAGAAGCCGGCGGCGGCCACGAGCAGGCCCCACACGAACGCCAGCGCGCCGATGCCGAACGAGTCGGCCGCGAAGGCGGCGACGAGCCGGGCGACGCCGCCGACGATCATCGCGACGCCCATCACCACCGCCACCGCCAGGCCGCCGGCGAGCGGCGCCAGCAGGATGACGAAGCCGACGACGATCTGCAGGACCCCGAGCGCGACCAGCCGGCCCGCGTTCCGGTGCGCCTGCTTCATCCATGCTGCGATGCTCATGTGCCTCTCCTTCTGTCTGGCTTCCTCATCGGATGCCATGTCGCGGTGCGTCCAGGCTGTCGGATCGCCTGAACAGGCCCAGCGCAGCCATGATGTTCCAGATGGTCCCGTACCCATTGATCCCGACCGCGATGAGCCAGATCCCGAACGAGCTGTAGTCACGGAGCCCATGCTGCGCGTAGTTCAGGATGTTCATCACGACACCGCCGACGCCGAACGGGACGATCGCAATCGCCATGGCCACGCGATACCAGCGAGCGGGTCGGCCGCGAGACCGTGCAGTACGTCAGCAGCATCTACAAGTACTACGTCGCCTACCGGCTCGTCCTGGATCGGGCCGCGGCAAGGCGGCAGGCGAAGCCGGCCGCGCGCTGACGCCCGCGCGACGCCGCCGACGGCTCACCAGCCTCTCACGAGCCGCGTCACGCGTGTCCGCACGTCGTCGAGGGTCACGACGGGCTCGTCCCGGAGCAGCACGCGAATGCCCCGGAAGAGCCGGAACTCGCTGGACTGCAGGAACGTCTCGGCGGCCTCCGCATCGGCCCACTCGGAGACGAGCGTGAAGGTGTTGGGGTCGTCCACATCGCCGAGCAGGTGGCTGCACATGCAGCCAGGCGCGCGGCGCATCCGATCGGCAATCGCGTCGACCGCGCTCATCGCCTCGGCCAGGCTGTGGGGCTGAACGCGGAAGCGGAGGGAAGCGGTCACCACGCCGCCCGCGCGTGCAACCCTCATACCCGGCTCGCGCAGCCTCCCTCGCCCCCTGGGCGTGGCCTCTTGCCCCGGCCGACCGCGACATGTCGTGGGAGCCGCCGATGCCGGCGGGCGGTGGGGACGGGCGGGCCAACGCGCGTCCGGGCGGAGCGCGGCGCCGGCTGCGTCCTCGGCGGGCACTTCGCTTGCATCCGCGGGGCTGCCGAGGCCGCCAGCCAGGGAGGGAAGTGTGACGACGAGGAACGCCGGAGCCGCGATTCTGGCGAGCGTGTCCATCCTGTTCGCCGCGGCGAACGCCGGCGCGCAAGCCCCATCCGCCACGGGCGGACAGCAAAGCGCCGAGGAGATCGCCGCCCAGCTCGCCAACCCGAACAACGCGCTGGGGACGTTGACCCTCAACGTGGACGCCAAGTGGTTCGGCGGAAGCCTTGCGGGCGCAAACAGCCCGTCGGGGCTCAGCCTGCAGTTTCAGCCCTCGTTCCCCTATCCGCTCGGCGGCGGCACGAATCTCTTCGTGCGCCCGGCGATTCCCTTCGTGCCGAGCCAGCCGATCCCGTCCGCCGCCGGAGGGTTCGAGTCGGCCGGCACGGCCATCGGCGACATCGGGTACGACGTGGCGATCGGCAAGTCGATCGAGGGTGGCTGGGTGGTGGTGGGAGGCGCGTTCGGCAGCCTGCCGACCGCGACCAACGACGACCTGGGCCTGAACCGGGCGCTCCTCGGTCCAGAGTTCCTGGTGTCCAAGATCTCGCGGCGAGGCGTGGTGGGGATCCTCGTGAACCACGCGTGGAACGTGACCCGTCGCGACGAGTTCCAGACCAGCATCACCGGCGGCCAGTACTTCATCGTCCTGAACCTGGGAGGCGGGTGGCAGTTCAGAAGCGATCCGTTGTTCTCGTACGACCACGGCGGGGCGGCGGGTGACCGGTGGTCGTTTCCGATCGCCGCCGGGATTGGTAAGACCGCGATCCTCGGACGCATGCCGTGGAAGTTCGCGGTCAGCTACTGGTATTACGTCGCGGCTCCCGCGACCTTCGGCACCCGGCACCAGCTCCGCTTCTCGGTGGGACCGGTCGTCCCGCTGCCCTGGTGAGAGCGGCCGCCGTTCTCGGCGCCGCGGGGGCGCGTTCGGCAGCCTGCCGGCCGCGACCAACGACGACCTGGGCCTGAGCCGGGCGCTCCTCGGTCCGGAGTTCCTGGTTGCCAAGGTCTCGCGGCGAGGCTCACGCGCCCCCCGGGTCGCCCCGTGCCTTGCGCGCGTCTTCGATGCTCCGGAACCTGAACACGCCTCGCGGATAGACCTTCGGGGCGATGGCCCAATACCTCGCACAGTGCCGCAGGAACTGCTCGAAGTCAGGCTGGCGCAACGAGAGCACCGGCGCGCGGTTCATCTCCTCGAGCGAGCGGAACTTCTGCACTGGCACGTCAGCCCTCGTCCTTCAGGTTGAAGCGCTCGCGCAAGGCCGCAGCATCCTGCTGATCCACCGCCCGGAGGGTTCCTTTCTTCAGGCGGTAGAGCGCCGCCGGTGTCGCAACCGGCACGCGCGTGCCCTCGATCTCTTTGATTTCGGCATCCACGCTCTCGAACCGGGCCGCGTCCCCGAGTCGTGTGATCACGTCGAAGTACAGATCGCCGCTGGGCGGATAGTAGCGGACGGCCGGGTACTCGCCGAGCAGGTCAGCGGCCGAGATCTCGTCGATGTGCGGGTCGCCGGCGTAGGCCTCGCGCAGCGCCGCGCGTAACCGTTCGACGTTCTCGGGAGTGGCCCGGATGAAGACGTCCAGATCCTCGGTCGCCCGCACGAGCCCGTGGAAACCCATGGCGGCGGCGCCGATGAGCACGTACTCGAGACCCGAAGCCTCGAAGGCCCGCAGCACCCGGATGATCTCGTCCCGGTCCACGCGGCTAGGATAGCGTGGCTCCCCCTCCGTGTCACCTCAGGCGCGCAGCAGTTCGGCTTCGGTCGTGGCCTCGAGTAGGCAGGTCACGGCATTTCGCCAGCCCGTGACATGGCGCGGGGAGCGCGGGATCGCCCGGCCGTTCAAGAGCCGCCTTCGGCAGACCTAAACAATTGACCGTCAATAGGTTAGAGAGGAACGTCGGCTGCCGACACCCTGGCGGGACCTTTGCTGTGAGAAACGCGGCCCGGCGGTCCCCGACCGTCCGTGGTCAGCCCCGGCGCGCTTCGGCGGGGCAAGGAGATCGACGATGCAATCGGCAATCGCGGTGAAGATCGCCGGCGTGAGCGTCCTGGTCGCCGCGCTCGGCCTGGCGGGCCCCGCGCCGGACGCCGGCGCCCAGACGGCGGTCCCGGCCGGGCAGGCCTCGTCCAACGAGCACGTGGTGCGGCGCCTCGGCGGCAGTACCCGATTCAGCCCGCGCGTGCAGACGTCCGCCGCGCTCCGGAAGATGGCGGACGCCAACCGGCGCGACCTCGAGGGGGTGCTCGAGCTCGCTGGGTTGTCGGACCTCGGCGGACAGGTGATCGAGGCGTTGACCGGCGGCGCGGTCACCGAGACGACCGTCGCGCCGGGCGAGCGGCTCGAGTGGATGGCGCTGCGCCGGAAGGGCACGCCGGACCTGCTGCGGAACATCCGGTGGGGAGGCGCCCGGCCGTTCGAGGCCTTCCGGTTCGAGATCGGGACCTCCACCGCGGTCTACACGTTCGTGGTGCCGAAGGCGTGCGGCAACCTGTCGCTGATGAGCACGGTCGCGAAGCCGCCGGCGCCCGCTCCGCCGCCGCCCGCGCCTCCGCCGCCGCCCCCGCCGCCACCCCCGCCGCCACCACCGCCCCC
>JAHECP010000325.1 GCA_024641665.1 Acidobacteriota bacterium | reverse complement strand
CTCGCCCGACTCCTCCTATCTCGTGCTCAAGCGTCGCCGCCCCGAGGCCGCGGGCGGTGGCAACGGGCGCGGCGGCGCACCGGCCGGCGGCGCGCCGACCAACGCGAGCGGCGCGCCGGTCCCCGAGCCGACGGGTCCGCGCGGCACCGACGTGATCCTTCTCGACCTCTGGACCGGGCGCTCCCAGCTGCTCGGCAGCGTGGACGACCTCGCCTTCACCAAGACCGGCGCGCTGATGGCCTACACGGTCGACGCCGCCACCGCGGACGCCAACGGCCTGTTCGTGTTCGACACGCGGCGCGGCCGCGTCACGCCGCTCGACAACGACGCGAAGACCTACAACCGGCTGGCGTGGAGCGACGACGGGACGGCGCTGGCGGCGCTGAAGGGCGTCGAGGTCGAGAAGATGCGCGAGCGCGACAACGTCCTGCTCGCCTTCGTGGGCGTGCCGTCGGCGATCGCCGGCGCGGATGCGGCCGTGAAACCCGTGACGTTCGACCCGAGGAAGGCGGACGGATTCCCGAAGGACTGGGTCGTCAGCGATCGCGCGCCGCTCACCTGGAGCGACGACGACAAACGCGTGTTCTTCGGGATGAAGGCGCAGGTGCCGGCGCCCTCGACCGAGCGCAAGAGCCACGACGAGGCGGCCGACGTGGACGTCTGGAACACCTCCGACGAGCGGATCCAGTCGGTGCAGATGATCCGCGCCGAGCAGGACCGGGAACTCACCTTCAGACAGGCGCTCGTCGTCTCCGAGGATCGGTTCGTCAAGCTGGCGGACGAGACGATGAAGGACCTCGACGTGGCGCAGGACGGCCGCTGGGCGGTCGGGCGCGACACGCGCGGATACGTCAGCGACTACAGGCGCCCCGCGGCGGACATCTACCGCGTCAACACCACGACGGGCGAGCGCACGCTGATGCTGAAGGACCAGATCATCAACACCTCCACCGGCAGCCACACGTTCGGCATCTCGCCCGACGGGCGCTATTTCCTCTACTGGAGAGACCTCAAGTTCCAGGCGTACGATCTCGACGCGGGCACGTCGAAGACGCTGGCCGCCGACAGCCCGGTCAGCTTCGTCGACACCCTGTTCGATCACCCCGGCCCGAAGCCGGCGTTCGGCGTCGAGGGCTACACGAGCGACGGAACGGGCGTCATGGTGGACGCCCGGTACGACCTGTGGCGGCTGCCGCTCGACGGCTCGGCGCCGAAGGACCTGACGGGCGGCGTCGGCGCGAAGAGCGAGATCCGGTTCCGCTACGTCCGGACCGAGCCGGACGACCCGCCGCTCACCTTGACGCCGCCGAGCGTCGGTCCGGGCGGTCCCGGCGGCCCGTTCTTCGGCCGCCGGCGTGCCGCGGTGCGCGAGAAGCCCATCGATCTCTCGAAGCCGGTCACGCTCTCGGCATTCGGGCAGTGGACGAAGAAGGCGGGCTTCTCCCAGCTGGCGAACGGGCAACTGACGGCGCTCGTCTACGACGACGCGTTCTTCACCAACCCGGAGAAGGCCGCGAAGGCGGACGAGTACCTCTTCACGCGGCAGACGGAGGTGGAATTCCCGGATCTGCGGGTGTCGGGTCCCGACTTCAAGGACTCGAGGAGGATCACCGACGCCAATCCGCAGCAGGCCGAGTACCTCTGGGGCCATCGTATCCTCTTCGACTTCAAGGACCGGGATGGCCACCGGCTGCAGGGTATCCTGACGATCCCGGACGACTACAAGCCGGGCGAGCAGCGGCCGATGCTCGTGAACTTCTACGAGAAGAACTCGCAGAACCTGCACCGCTACAACGCTCCGATCTACCTGAGCAGTATGGGGTCGTCGCCCATACAGGCCGTGAGCGACGGCTACATCACGATGGTGCCGGACGTGTACTTCCACACCGGCGCGTCGCACAGCGACATGCTCGACGCCGTCGAGGCCGCGACCCGGAAAGTGATCACGATGGGCTACGTCGACCCGAAGCACATCGGGATCAACGGCCACAGCTACGGGGGCGAGGGCGTGGCGTTCATCGGCACGCGCTCCCGGCTCTTCGCCGCGGTCGGCATGGGCGCGGGGGTCGTGGATCTCTACTTCGACTTCAACCAGAACTGGGGCTGGTCGTACCAGGTGACGGGCGGCAGCGGCGCGAACGGGTCCGACTACTACCTGTATAGCCAGGGCCGCGAAGGGGCGTCGCCGTGGGACAAGCCGGACATGTACATGTTCGAGTCCGCCCTGACGCACGTCCCGGAGGTCACCGCGCCGTTCCTCATCATGCACGGCACGGCCGACCCGACGGTCGCCTTCACCAACGGCCTCGCCTTCTACAACGCGCTCCGGTACAACGGCAAGAGGGCCGTGCTCCTGGCGTATCCCGGCGAGGGACACGGGCTGCGCGGGATGGCCGACCGCCGCGACCTGACGATCCGCTACTTCCAGTTCTTCGATCACTTCCTGAAGGGGGCGCCGGCGCCGGAGTGGTGGACGAAGGGCGTGCCGTTCCTCGAGAAGGAGCGCGAGCAGGCGGCGTCCAAACGATGAGGGAGAGGGCTTGAGGCCTGTCCTCGTTGCCGATGTATCATAAGCGGCTTATGATAAGCACGTGGACCGGGCCCTTCGAGACTACTTCGCCGAGATTGGCCGGCGCGGCGGCCGGCGGAGCCGGCGCGCGCTCAGCCCGGAGGCCGCCCGGAAGATGGTGCGCGTCCGCGAGGCGCGGCGCGCCTATCGCCGGTTCCATCACCAGTGCTTCTGGTCGTACGCACCGGATCTGAGGATCGGCGCGGCTGACGTGCCCTGGGTGGCCGAACGGCTCAGGAAGTGCGGCGGCCGCGCTGCATGGAAGGCGGCAGGGAGGCTGTGCCTCTGACACCGTACCAGGCCGAACTGGGCCGTCTGTTGGCTGGCAACCGCAGCGAGGACAGCTATCTCGCCGGCGGCGCCGCGCTTCTGCTGCTGCCGAACACGCAGCGCTTCAGCGAGGATCTGGACTACTTCCACGACAGCGCGGAGCGGGTCGCGTCGGCGTACGAAGCGGACCGCGCGACCCTGGCCGACCACGGCTGTGCGGTCGATCCGGACATCACCCAGCCGGGCTACATCCGCGCCCTGGTGCGTCGCGGGCGCGACGCGACCAAGGTGGAGTGGGCCCAGGATTCCACCTGGCGCTTCATGCCGGTCCTGCGCAGCGAGGCGTTCGGCTACCCGCTGCACCCGATCGATCTCGCCACCAACTCTACGGCCGGCGCGCCGTGTTGATGGCCATCAGTCCGCCGAGGAGGCCCTGGCGCCGCGCATCGTCGAAGCCCGCCTCGCGCATCAGCCGGACCACGCCCGCTGAGCCGGGATAGCCGCGGATGGACTCCGGGATGTACCGGTAGGTGTCGGGGTCGCGGTGCAGCAGCCAGCCGAGCGCGCCGCCAACGGCCGTGAGGTATCCGAGGTACACGGCGCGCACCGTACCATTCTCGGGGCGGTCGAAATCGAGCGAGAGCACGCGCCCGCCCGGGCGGAGCACGCGCCCGATCTCGGCGAGCGCCGTCTCGACGATCGGCACGTTCCTGAGGCCGTAGCCCGTCGTGACCAGATCGACGCTGGCGTCGGCGAACGGCAGCGCCATCATGTCGCCGACGAGGAACACGGGCGGGACGCGCGCGCCCCGGGGCGCGGCCCTGGCGCGCGCGAGCGCGATCATGCGCGGCGTGACGTCGAGGCCCACGACCCGGGCGCCGCGCGCGGCCAGCT
>JAHECP010000324.1 GCA_024641665.1 Acidobacteriota bacterium | reverse complement strand
CTCGCTGGACACGGCCGCCGTCACAGCGCCGCGACCGGCGGCGGGCGCCGGCATCGCGGCCAGCGCGGCCAGCGCCTCGAAACCCGGCGGCGTCAGGTCGCCGGTCAGCCGCCCGTCGAACGGACGCCCGCCGCTGCTCCCCTGACTGGCGATCGCCTCGATAGTTGTCTGGACCCGGCGACGGATGGAAGGGCTGAGATCGACACCCGCCCTGGCCGCGAGCCCGTCGATCGTCTTGAGCGCCCGGCCCACCACCCGCATCCGCGCGGAGAACACGTCCTGGAAATCGGCGACCTCGCGGCCCGCGAGCAGCTGCGCCTGCGCGGCACGCAACCGGTCGCCGGCGTCGACGACGGCGCTGAAGTCCGGACGGGCGCGCCAGTAGAGCTGGTTCACGGCCCAGGCCGACACGCTCGGCTTCTCGAGCGCCTTGATGCGCGCGGCCGCCGCGGCGTCGCCGGCCGCCTTCACCTGCGCCGCCAGCCTGTTGCGCGCCGGCGTGAACTCGTCGGGCGGCACCTGATAGAGACGATCGACGTGGAACTCGAGATCGGGCAGCATCGGCTCGGCGTGGGGCGAGTATAGCAAGGCGACTCGCCGAAATGACCACGGAATGGCCACGGAAATCACCGCGGAATGAGCCACGGAAACGGGACATGTCCCAGCCGCTGGCCTCTGGCCTCCGGGCCCCCGCTTCTGACCTCTGGCCTCTGGCCTCCGGCCTCCGGCCCCTGGCCTCTGACCCCTGCCCGTGAGTCCGCGTCTATAATCAGATCCTCCATGCCCCTCTCCTCGTTCCACCCTGCCGTTCGGCGCTGGTTCGCCGCCGCGCTGGGCGAGCCCACGGCCGTCCAGGCGCAGGGCTGGGCCGCGATCCGCGAGGGCCGTCACACGCTCATCGCGGCGCCGACCGGCTCGGGCAAGACCCTCGCCGCGTTCCTGATCGCCGTCGACGAGCTGTTGAAGGAAGGGCTGGCGGGCGGGCTCTCCGACGAGGTGCGCGTCCTCTACGTCTCGCCGCTCAAGGCGCTGTCGGCCGACATCCACCAGAACCTGGCGGCCCCGCGCCAGGGCATCCGGCAGGCCGCGCACGAGCTGGGGCTCGATCCGCCGCGCGTGACCGCCGCCGTCCGCAGCGGCGACACCCCGCAGGCCGAGCGCGCCGCCATGCTGCGCACGCCGCCGCACATCCTGGTGACGACGCCCGAGTCGCTGTACCTGCTGCTGACCTCCGAGCGCAGCCGGGAGATTCTCCGGACGGTCCGCACCGTCATCGTGGACGAGATCCACGCCGTCGTCGGTACGCGCCGCGGGGCGCACCTCGCGCTGTCGCTCGAGCGGCTGGCACACGTGGCCGCGCGGCCGATCGTCCGCCTCGGCCTCTCGGCGACGCAGAAACCGCTCGACGAGGTGGCGCGCTTTCTCATCGGCGCGCGGGACGACGCCGGCAACGGTCCTCCCGACTGCGCCATCGTCGACCTTGGGCACCGCCGGGACATGGATCTGAACGTCGAGCTGCCGAAGTCGCCGCTCGAGGCGGTGATGGCACACGAGGTGTGGGAGGAACACTACGATCGGCTCGCCGAGCTCGTGCGCGCGCACAAGACGACGCTCGTCTTCGCCAACACGCGGCGGCTCGCCGAGCGCGTCGCGCGGCATCTCGGCGAGCGGCTTGGCGAGGACGCGGTGGCCGCGCACCACGGCAGCCTGTCGAAGGAGCGCCGGCTCGACGCCGAGGACCGCCTGCGCACCGGGCGCCTGCGGGTGCTCGTCGCCACGGCCTCGCTCGAGCTGGGCATCGACATCGGCCACGTCGATCTCGTCTGCCAGCTCGGATCGCCCCACCGCATCTCCACGTTCCTGCAGCGGGTCGGGCGCTCCGGCCACACCGTGCGCGGGCTGCCGAAGGGCCGCCTCTTCCCCACCTCCCGCGACGACCTCGTCGAGTGCGCGGCGCTCTTCCGCGAGGTGCGCCGCGGCGAGCTCGACCGGCTCGTCGCGTTCGAGAAGCCGCTCGACGTGCTGGCGCAGCAGATCGTGGCCGAGTCGGCGTGCGAGGACTGGGACGTGGCGGCGCTCTTCGAGTGCCTGCGCCGCGCGCATCCCTACCGGCATCTCGCGCGGGAGGAGTTCGACGCGGTCGTGGACATGCTGGCGCGGGGGTTCACGACGCGGCGGGGGCGCCGCGGCGCGCTCGTGCACCACGACGCGATCAACGGGCGGATTCGCGGCCGCCGCGCGGCGCGTCTCACCGCGATCACCTCGGGCGGCGCCATCCCCGATACCGCCGACTACCGCGTCGTCGTCGAGCCCGAGGACCTCTTCGTCGGCACGGTCAACGAGGACTTCGCCGTCGAGAGCATGGCGGGTGACGTGTTCCAGCTCGGCATGAGCTCGTGGCGCATCGTGAAGATCGAGCGCGGCGTGGTGCGCGTCGCCGATGCGAAGGGCGAGCCGCCCACGATCCCGTTCTGGTTCGGCGAGGCACCCGGCCGCAGCCGCGAGCTGTCGGCGGCGGTGAGCGAGCTGCGCCGCGAGCTCGACGCCCACCTCGACGACGACGAGGCGGCGATCGCCTGGCTGATGCGCGAGACCGGCGTTCCGCGCGCCGCCGCCTTCCAGATCGCGCTCTACCTCGGCGAAACCCGGCGCCTGCTGGGCGTCCTGCCCACGCAGCGCACGCTGGTGCTGGAGCGGTTCTTCGACGAATCGGGCGGCATGCAGCTCGTGCTCCACGCGCCGTTCGGCAGCCGCGTGAACCGCGCGTGGGGACTGGCGCTGCGCAAGCGCTTCTGCCGGCAGTTCAACTTCGAGCTGCAGGCCGCCGCCACCGAGGACGCTCTGCTGCTGTCGCTCGGGCCACAGCACTCGTTCCCGCTGGCCGACGTGTTCCGCTACCTGCACCCGAACACGGTGCGCGAGATCCTGATCCAGGCCTTCCTGGACGCGCCGGTGTTCCAGACGCGTTGGCGCTGGAACGTGACGATCTCGCTCGCCGTCCTCCGCAACCGCGGCGGGCGCCGCGTGGCGCCGCAGATCCAGCGCATGGAGGCCGACGACCTGATGGCCGCGGCGTTCCCGGACGCCGCGGCCTGCCTGGAGAACGTCGCGGGCGACCGCGAGATCCCCGACCACCCGCTGGTCCAGCAGACGATCCACGACTGCCTGGACGAAGCGATGGACATCGAGGCGCTCACCCGCATCCTGAGCGAGATCCACGCCGGCGCGATCCAGGGGCTCGCCCGCGACGTGCCCGAGCCGTCGCCGCTCGCCGCCGAGATCCTCAATGCGCGGCCCTACAGCTTCCTCGACGACGCGCCGCTCGAGGAGCGGCGGACGCAGGCCGTCTACACCCGCCGCGCGTTCGAGCCCTCGTCCGCCAACGACCTCGGCGCGCTCGACGAGCGCGCGATCGCGCGCGTCCGCGACGAGGCCTGGCCCGACCCGCGCGATGCCGACGAGCTGCACGACGCGCTGCTGACCGCCGGCTTCCTGACCGAATGCGAGATCGCCGCCGGCCGCGACGGTGCGCCCTGGACGCCGCTCCGCGACGCGCTCGTGGCCGCGCGCCGCGCCGTCCGTATCAACACGCCCGGCGGCGCCGTCTGGTGCGCGGCCGAGCTCACTCCGGCTCTGGGGACCGGCACGCTCAACGCGTCCGTGGGGGCCGGCTTCAGCCGGCCCGCCATCATCGACCTCCTCCGCGGCCGGCTCGCCGTCCTCGGCCCGACGACGGCGCGCGCGCCGGCCGCGCCGCTGGGCCTGAACG
>JAHECP010000323.1 GCA_024641665.1 Acidobacteriota bacterium | reverse complement strand
GACGCGCCGTCGGGCGGCGGCCGCGACCGCCGCGGGCGCGACCGCGGGCCCCAGCCCAAGATCGACGAGCTCCTGAAGCAGGGGCAGGAGATCCTCGTCCAGATCGTCAAGGAACCGCTCGGCACCAAGGGCGCGCGCATCACGTCCCACGCGACGCTCCCGGGGCGCTTCCTCGTCTTCATGCCGACCGTCGACCACATCGGCATCTCCCGGAAGATCGAGTCGCGCGAGGAGCGCGGCCGCCTGCGCGGCATCGTGCGCGCGTTCCGGCAGGAGCACGGCTTCACCGGCGGCGTGATCGTCCGCACCGCCGCCCAGGGCCGGCCGGATCAGGACATCGTCGACGACCTCGGCTACTTCCACCAGGTGTGGCAGGAGATCCGCCGCAAGATGGACTCGATGCGCGCGCCGGCCGTCGTCTACCGGGAGGAGAGCCTGGTGGCGAAGCTGCTGCGCGACCTGCTGACCGACGACTACTCGGCCATTCGCATCGACAGCGACCAGGAGTACGGGCGCGTGCGCAACCTCGTGCAGCGCATCATGCCCAACCTCGTGTCGCGCGTGCGGCACTACACGAAGGACTACCCGATCTTCGACGAGTACGGCGTGCAGGCCGAGATCGACAAGGCGCTGCGCCCGAAGGTCTGGCTCAAGTCCGGCGGCTACATCGTCATCAACCAGACCGAGGCGCTCGTCGCCGTCGACGTCAACACCGGACGCTACGTCGGCAAGCGGACCGGCAGCCTCGAGGAGACCATCCTCAAGACCAACCTCGAGGCGGTCCGGGAGATCGTCCGGCAGCTCCGGCTGCGCGACCTGGGCGGCATCATCGTGCTCGACTTCATCGACATGGAGGAGAAGAAGAACCGCCAGAAGGTGTTCCAGGCGGTCGAGCAGGAGCTGCGCAAGGACCGGTCGCCGTCGAAGGCGGTCCAGGTGTCCGACTTCGGCCTGATCGTCATCACCCGGAAGCGCGTGAAGCGCAGCCTCGAACGCCAGCTCACCGAGCCCTGCCCGTACTGCTCCGGCTCGGGCTCCATCAAGGCCAGCGCCACCATCTGCTCCGAGATCCTGACCGAGCTGCAGAAGGTCGGCACCGAGCTCAACGGGCACGGCGTGCTGCTGCGCGTGAACCCCGACATCGCCCGCGCCCTCAAGGAGGAGGAGCGCGGCCTGCTGAAGGAGATCGAGGCGTCGCTGGGCAAGACGGTGACGATCAAGCCCGACGCCCACCTGCACCACGAGCAGTTCGACGTCATGGCGATCTAGGAGATCACGGCAGACGGGACTGGGGACTGGGGACTGGGGACTGGGCAGACTGGGGACTGGGGGCTGGGGACTGGGGGCTGGGGACTCGGCGGGGGCCGGGGGCGGAGGCCGGGGCCGGGGGCCGGCTCAGGGCTCGGGGCTTCGGGCTTGGGGCCTCACGCCCCACGCCTCGTGTCAGCCGGCGAGCGGCAGGTGGATGAGGTATTGCACGCCGCCGCGGTTGATCCAGATCCGCAGGTACTCGTTGCCCTTCAGCACCTGGACGCGCGCGGTGCCGGGCTCGGGCGGGGCTTCGTTGGCGACCGCCTTCACGGCGTCCTTCGGGACGATGCTCACGACCTCGCGTCCCTTGACCTGGCCGCCCTGGATGAACTCGGCCCAGCGCTCCAGCTCGTCGCTGGCGCCCGCGGCGTCCGGCTGGGCTTCCTGCGCCGTGAGTCGCACCCGGTACGTGCCCGGCGCGAGCGGCTTGCCGTCGGCCAGCACCTTGCGGCCGATCCGCACGGATCCGAGCGCCAGCTCGCCGGTGGGCACCTGGGTGCCCGCCTGCGCTGCGGCGGCGGCCGGCGCCATCGTCCCGAACGGCGGGACGCCGAAGGCCGACAGGACCCCCGCCACGACTGCCACGACCACCAGCTGCTTCATGATTCTCTCCTGACGGGGTCCGCCGGGCACGGCCCGGTCGGACCTCGACCTGAGCCCAGAGGATCGTCTGCTCCGATTATAGCGAATACCGCGGCCATCGGCAGGCCCCCGGGTGCGGAGCGTCTCGTGGCATGTCGGCGGGAACCGAAGAGGAGTTGCCCTGGATCTCCATGCGGATCGGCTTCGCGCCCAAGGACGTGACATCGAACCGCCTCGAGATCGCTCACGCGGTCCCGAACGACTCGGACATGAACCGCGCGAAGAACCGGCGGGTGGAGCTGGAGAAGCCCGGCTGCGCGTCCTGACGGACGCCGGGCGGGGGGATGGGGCGGCGGGCGCCCGGGGGCGCCCGCCGCGTCCGACTACCGCTTGCGGATGATCACGTTGCCGCTGAAGGTCGTCACGTCGAGCGACGCGCTGCCGTCGCCGTAGACGCCGCGGATCGACCGGCGCGAGCCGCGGTCGCCCGTCCGTCCGGCGCCGCCGATCGTGACGGGCAGCTCCGAGTCGATGGTGCCGCTGAAGGTGCTGGCCTCGAGCTCGAAGCCCACGTCGCCTGACAGCGTCACCCGCACGTTGCCCGAGTGCGATCGGAACTCGTAGCGGCCGCTCTTCTGGAACGCGCCGGTGTACTGGACGTCGCCGCTCGTGGACTTCAAATCGGCCGTCTCGCACGACACCTCGCCGACCTCGACGTCGCCGCTGACCGAGCCGAGGTCGATCCGCCGCGCCTTGACGTTCCGCGCCCGCACGTCGCCGCTGACGCTCGACGCCTCGAGCGTGCCGTCGAAGCTGACGCCGTCGATGTCCACGTCGCCCGAGATGCTCTTCGCGGTCTCGACGCGCTCGGCCTGGCGGATCTCGATTTCACCGCTCACGCTCTCCGCCTCGAGGGCGCCCTTGATGCCCGTCACCCGCACGTCGCCCGACACGGACCGCGCCTCGACGCTGGTGCCGGGCGGCGCGGTGACCGTGTAGCTCACGCTCACGTTGGTCGACCGGCGGCCGGTCTGCGGGTAGCGCGTCCGCACCTCGCCGCGGCCGGCCCGCTCGCCGATCTCGACCTCCACGAGCTTGAGCTGTTCCTGCGCGTCCGCGTCGCTCCCGCCCCGCGCGGTCTTGACGACCTCGACGGTCACGGTGTCCCCGCCGCCGGCGGTCACCGTGATGTCGCCGGCGAGGTTGCTGATGACGAGCTGGCCGCTCGGCCCGAGCTTCAGCGTGCGCGTGAAGCGCTCGACCTGCGAGCTGCGATCGCGCTGCGCCTCGACCCGGGCGCGGATGCCGTCTTGAGGGTTCCCGGCGAGTGCCGGCGCCGCCAGGGATACGGCCAGCGCCATCGGCACCAGCAGGCGTGAAGTGGATGAATGCATGACGTCCTGTCTCCGTCGGCTCATGACTTCTTGAGCCCTTCCACGATGGCGGCCGTGCCGGCCTGGTTGCCGCGGCTCATCTCACCGACGAGCGCGATGGTGTCCTGCAGCAGGGCCACCTTGCGCCGGAGGGCGTCGAACAGGCTCTCCCGGGCCGGCACGCTCCCGGGTTCCTCGGCCAGCGCCGCGCGGCTGTCGGCGATCGCCTTGTCGACGAGCGCCACGTTCTGCCGCAGCGCGGCGGTGACCTTCGGATCGAGCGCCGAGTTGCCGCTGGCCGCGATCCGATCCAGATCCGCCAGCGCCGCCTGATAGTGCTGTTCGGCCTGCTTCAACTCGCCCTCGACATGTTGGACGATGTCGTTCACCGGCACGTTGCCCGAGGCGGCCGTCGGGATCGCGGGTCCGGCCGGCGCGGGCGTCACGGGCGACGGACCCGGTGCGCCGCGCAGCAGCCACGTCGCCGTCACACCGGCCGCGACGACCACCACCGCCGCGGCCGCCA
>JAHECP010000144.1 GCA_024641665.1 Acidobacteriota bacterium | reverse complement strand
GGGCGGCCGCCCGCCGAGGCGCGCGCGGCCGCGCGCAGCCGCCGCACGGCGTCGATGGCGGCGCGGCTCGTCGTCATGCCTTCGGCGAGCCCGAGCTCGGAGCGGTGCTGCGTGGCCAGATCCGCCGGCGTCGCTTCGCTGCGCGGATCGTTGGTCACGGTGATCTGCCGCGCCACTGTCTGGCCGCCGGTCGTGAGCCGTACCTCGTAGGTGCCCGGCAACACGAGCGAGCCCACGGGTTGCTGCTTCGGCGACTGGCCCTTGATCGCCGCGGCGATGATGCCGAACGACACGGTGTTGGACTCCGAGCCATCAGCGGCGAAATCAAGCGCGGGCGGCGTCGGGTACCGCAAGTCCCACACCAATCGGTGCATGCCCGCCCTCGTGGACGTCGTCTCGGGCGTCTTGAACCAGTAGGCCGGCACGTTGGGCATGCGCGTGTCGGGCGGCGGCGCCACGCTGGTGTACTCGCGCACCACCGCGCCGCTCGCGTCGCGAATGGTGATGGTCACCGGGCCGCTGGCGGCGCTCCTGAGGTAGTAGTCGATCGCCACGCCGTCGGGCGGGTTCTGCCCTTGCGGGACCTCGGGCGGCAGCGGCGTGTCTTGGTTGTTGTCCCAGCGCACGCGCACGGCCGGCGCCGGCGCAAACAGGAACGCCGCCGCCGTGCTGGCGCGCGCCGCGTCAATCTGCCGCAACGGCGACACATCGTCGAGCGCCCACAGGGCGCGCCCCCACGTGGCGATGACGAGATCGTTGCCGTGCACGGTGATGTCCAGCACCGGGACGTGCGGGAGGTTGAGCTGCAGCGGATGCCAGCTCGCGCCGCGATCGAACGACACGAAGATGCCGCGCTGCGTGCCGGCGTACAGCAGGTTCGCCCGGACCGGATCCTCGCGCACCACCCGCGTCGGCACGTCGGCCGGCAGACCAGTCCCGATCTCATGCCATGAGGCGCCGAAGTCATTGGTCATGAAGAGCGCCGGGCCGTGATGATCAGACAGATCGATCGCCGCGGCGTACGCGGTGCCCGCGTCGTGCGACGACGCCTCCATGGACCAGAGCGTGAGCGTGGACTCGGCCGACAGGCGCGGCGGCGACACGTTGGCCCACGTCCTGCCGGCATCCCGCGTGACCCAGACCAGCCCGTTCGACGTGCCGGCCCACAGCACGTTCACGTCGAGCGGCGACGCGGCGAGCGCGACGATCGTGCCGTTGGCACGACTGGCCGGCGTCTGACCCGGCCGCGATGCCAGATCCGGACTGATCCGCGTCCAGGTCACGCGGTCGTTCGACGCGTAGACGAACTGCGAGCCGACGAACATCCAGCGGGGATCCTTCCGCGAGAGATCCATCCCCGGCCGCGGACCGAATCGGTCGTCGGGCGCCGGCGTGAACACGGGGCCCGATTGGCCCGTGACGCGATCGAATCGCACGATCACATGGCCGCCGCCGTGCGAATACACGTACCGCGGATTGAGCGGGTCGGAAAAGATGTGCCCCTGCTCGTAGCCGCTCACGGGATACCAGTCGTTCGGCCGGATCGCCCCGAAATCGCTGCGGCTCAGGATCGACACGGTGCCGCTGTCCTGCTGCGGCGCGTAGATGCGATACGGAAACTGGTCGTCGGTCGTCACGAAATACAGCTCGCCGTTCGGCATCGTGTACCAGGGGGTCCACGTGGCGCCGCCGTCGAGCGTGATCGCCGGTCCTTGATCGGCGCCCATGAACATGCGCCGCGGGTTGGTGGGATCGATCCACATCGCGTGCGGGTCGTCGCCGCCAGGCGCGCCCTTGATCGCCTCGAGCGTCTTGCCGCCGTCGATCGAGCGGTAGACGGAGGTGCCCATCGTGTACACGACGTCGGGATTCGTCGGATCGACGTACAGATGACCGCCCGCGCTCGCGAGTCTCGACGTCATCAGCGCGAACGTCGCCCCGCCGTCGTCGGACCGGAACAATCCGCCGCCGCCGCGCCGGCCGCCGAGGGCGTACACGCGCCGGGCGCCCGTGCCCTCGGGGACCGCAATCGTCGTGCCGCTGGCCGTCAGGCCGGTGGCTGCGAGCTTCGTCCACATCCGGCCCTGGTCGTTCGACCGGTAGAGGCCGTCCGACAGGCTGGCGTACACGACCGCGGGCGTGTCGGCAGCCATCGCCAGATCCACCGCGCTCGTCGCGTTGTCCACGAACAACGTGTGCGCCCACGTGCGGCCGCCGTCGGCCGTGCGATACACGCCGCGCGCCGGCGATGGGTTGTTGTTGTAGAACACCATCGTCCCGAAATTGCCGCCCGAGCCGGCGGCGGCAATGACGATATCGGGATTGCGCGGATCGATCAGCAAGCCGGTGATGAACTTCGTGTCCGTCAGTCCCGCCTGCCGCCACGTCGCGCCGGCGTCATCGGATCGATAGACGCCGTGGCCGAGCGTGTTGTTGCCGGTGCCGATGTAGACGGTGCCCGGCCGTGACGGCGCGACGGCGACGGCGCCGATGCCGGTGACCGGCAGGTCGTCGGAGACGGCCGTCCACGTCGTGCCGCCGCTCGTGGTCTTCCAGAGCGCGCCGGCCGGCGTGCCGGCGTAATACACCGCCGGATCGCCGGGGACCCCCGCCACGCACCAGATCCGGCCCGCGCGGTACGGGCCCACCTGCCGCCACCGCATGCCGGAGAAGTAGTCCGTATCGGAAGACTGCGCCGTGGGGCGAAGCGCGAACGCCGCGCCGATGAGGACGAGACACACTGCCAGCCGTTTCATGGATGTCGCTCCCGGAAATAGCACCGGAGGGATACTACCGCTGGAGCGAGACGAGAGGAAACACTCGCGGCGTCCTCGAGGTCAACCGAAGGCGCCTCATCGGGTTACACTCACCTCTGCGGCCGCTCGGGTCCGGCCGTTCCATCACACTGGAGAATGCCGTGCCCGTTCGCACCCTCGTCTCCTCCGCGCTCCTGGCGACGTCTCTCGCCGTTCCGGCCCCCGCGCACGCCCAGACCTACGACCCCGCGCTCCTTTCCGGAATGCAGTGGCGTCTCCTGGGGCCGTTCCGCGCCGGACGCTCCGTTGCCGTCGCCGGCGTGCCGGGCGCTCCGGACCACTACTACTTCGGGGCGGTGGCGGGAGGGGTCTGGGAGACCGATAACTCCGGCGTCACGTGGCATCCGATCTTCGACGGAGAGCCCATCGCCTCGATCGGGGCGATCGCGGTGGCGCCCTCCAACCCGCAGGTCATCTACGTCGGCACGGGCGAGGCCGACATCCGCACCGACATCTCCTATGGAGACGGCGTCTACCGCTCCGACGACGGCGGCAAGACGTGGCGACACCTCGGCCTCGACGACACGCGCCGCATCGGCCGCATCGTGATCGACCCGCAGAACCCCGAGCGGGTCTGGGTCGCCGCGCTCGGCCACGCGTTCGGCCCCAACGAGCAGCGGGGCGTCTTCCGCAGCACCGACGGCGGACGTACCTGGCAGAAGGTCCTGTACCGGGACGAGAACACGGGCGCGATCGACCTCGCGCTCGATCCGTCGAATGCGAACACGATCTACGCGGCGCTGTGGGCCGGCCGGCGTCCGCCCTGGAACGTCTATCCGCCCTCGAACGGATACGGCGCCGTCTACAAGAGCACGGACGGAGGAGACACCTGGCAGCAGCTCGGCGGGGGGATCCCCGGAGGCCCGGGCGTCGGCCGGATCGGCATCGCCGTCGCGGCCTCCGAGCCCCAACGGGTCTACGCCCAGGTCGACGCGGAGAAGGGCGGCGTGTACCGCTCCGACGACGGGGGCAAGAGCTGGAAGCTCATGGCCGACGAGGACCGGATCTGGCACCGCGGCTGGTACTTCGGGAGCGTCACCGTCGACCCGCTCCACGCGGACGTCCTCTACGTCATGAACACGACGGTCTACCGCTCGGAGGACGGCGGGAAAACGTGGGCGGGCTTCAAGGGAGCGCCCGGCGGCGACGACTACCACCAGTTGTGGATCAACCCGAACGACGGCCGGAGGATGATCCTGGCGAGCGACCAGGGCACGATCGTCTCGGTGGACGGCGGCGGGAGCTGGAGCTCCTGGAACAACCAGCCGACCGGCCAGTTCTACCACGTCACGACCGACAATCGCTTCCCGTACCGCGTGTACGGCGCCGAGCAGGACAACGGCGCCCGGGTGGTCGTGAGCCGGAGCGGCTCCGGCGGGATCTCCTACCGCGACTGGGACAACTCGTGCGCGGGCGGCGAGAGCGGCTACATCGCCGTCGATCCCGCGAACTGGCGCACGCTCTACGGGACTTCGTACAACGGGTCGGTCACCCGCTGCGACCAGGAGACCGGCGCCCGCTGGGACGTCTCGCCCACGGTGGCGTATCCCGCAAGTGAGTTCCAGGCGGTGTGGACGATGCCGGTGGTCTTCTCCGAGGCCGGTTCGCACGCGCTCTATTTCGGGAACGAGTACCTGTGGAGGACCACGGACGGCGGCCAGAGCTGGGACAAGGCGAGCCCCATCCTCACACGGAAGGACCCGGGCGTTCCCCCGAACCTGGACCCGGCCACGGCTAACGACCTCACGGCATTCGAGCGCTCGAGCGACCACTGGGGCGTGGTGTACACGATCGCGCCCTCTCCCATCGACGCCGGGCGCGTGTGGGCGGGCACCGACGACGGGCTGATCTGGGTTACCACGGACTCGTGCGCCACGTGGACGAACGTGACGCCGCCCGAGCTGAAGCCGTGGAGCATGGTCTCGATGATCGAGGCGTCTCGCTCGGATCCGAACGAAGCGTACGCCGCCATCGACTCCCACCAGCTCGACGACCTCAGTCCGCATGTCTACCGCACGAAGGACGGCGGCAAGAGCTGGCAGGAGATCGACAGCGGGATCCCGAGCGGGGCCTACGCGCACGCGATTCGCGAGGACAGGGTTCGCCGCGGGCTCCTCTTCGCCGGCACGGAGCTCGGCGTCTACGTCTCCTTCGACGACGGCGACCACTGGCAGTCGCTCCAGCTCAACCTCCCCGTGACCTCGATCCGTGACTTCGACGTGAGGGACAACGACCTGATCGTCGCCACGCACGGGCGCGCGTTCTGGGTGCTCGACGACATCGCCCCGCTCCGCCAGCTCGTCGGCCAAGTGGCGGGATCGAGCGCGTGGCTCTTCCGGCCCGACCCCGCGGTGCTCCTCCAGGCCGGTAGGAGAGCGCCCTCGCCCGCCGTCGCGCCCTACGTCGATCCGGTGGATCTCGCGGCGGGCGACAATCCGCCTTCGGGCGCGGTCATCGACTACTACCTGGCGAAGGACGCCGACTCGGTCTCGCTCGACGTGCTCGACGCGCAGGGCAGCCTGGTTCGCCACTACTCGAGCACGGACGCGCCCCGTCACCAGAACCCCGCCACGATGGACGTGCCCGCGGCGTGGGCCTCCACGCCCGACGTGCTCAGCGCGGCCGCGGGGATGCACCGGTGGACGTGGGATCTGCACTGGGCGCTCGGCGGCGGCAACACCGGTGGCGGCGGGTTCTTCGGAGGCGGCGGTCCGTGGGCGCCACCCGGGACGTACACGGTCCGGCTCACCGTGGATGGCCGGAGCCTCACGCAGCCGGTCGTGGTCGTGCCCGATCCGCGCTCGACGGCCCCGGACGGTGCGTACGCGGCCCAGCTCGCGATGGCGCGCACGATCCACGACGCCTCGCAGAAGGCGGGCGGCGCGGTCGCCGAGGTGAACGCGCTGCGCAAGGCGATCGCGTCGGCCACCTCCGAGGCCAAGGGCAACAGCTCCCTCGTGAAGGCGCTCTCGGCGCTCGACGCGAAGGCGTACGACCTCGTCGGTCACACGGCCGTGCCGAACCCGGACGCCGCGGGCGTGGGTGACGGCGGACCGGCGCCCGACACGCTCCTCGGCCTGCGGAGCACGCTCAGCGGACTCGAGCGCACGGTGGCGGGCGGGGAGAACCTCCCGTCCGCGCAGGTCAAGACCGGCTTCCAGAAGGCGAGCGCCACGCTGGATACCGCGCTTGGGAAGTGGACAGCGCTCCAGGCGGGCGACGTGGCCCGGGTGAACGCGCTACTCAAGAAGGCGAAGATGAAGGAGCTGCCGGGAGGTGAGAGCTGAGAGCCGCCGGCACAATCATAGAGACCGAAGAGAGGACACACCATGCGAACCTGGATCGCCAGATCAGCCATTGCCTTCGTCGGGATCGTCGCGCTCGGCGCCGCCGGCCAGGCCCGGGCGCAGGGAACCGGGCTGCAGAGCCGCGACCTGTCCCGGTTCCGCAGCGTCGCCGAGGTGGCGATGTCACCCGACGGTACCCATATCGTGTATGCGGTGATGAACGACGACCGGCCCGGCCGGCCCTACCCGGAGCTTTGGATCATGGACGCGGCGACCCGCGCGTCAACGCGGCTCACGACGGGCGAGGCGCCATCGTCTGGCGCCGTCTGGTCGCCCGACGGCCAGTGGCTGGCGTATCACGGCACGGCGGGCGGCCAGTCGGGCCTGATCGTCGCCCATCCGGACGGCACCGGCACCACGTTCCTCGCGCCGATCGAGGGCACGAACTCGCCGCTGCCGGGTCAGGGGGCCGACATCGCCTGGTCGCCCGACGGCGCACAGATCGCCTTCGTCTCGGCGACGCCCGGACCCGAGACGGAAGCCGCGAGCGGCGACCCGATGGTGTTCACCCGCTATCTCTGGCGCCCGACGGCCGGCGAGGGCCTCAAGGCGTTCAACGACAACCGCCGCCTCCACATCTTCATCGCGACGCTGGCGGGCCAGGCCGTCCGCCAGCTCACAACCGGCGACTACTACGAGCACTCGATCGCCTGGTCGCCCGACGGCTCGACGATCGTGTTCTGCTCCGACCGCTCGCCGTATGCCGACCAGTTCTTCCACTACAACCTCTACGCCGTCAGTCCCGCGACCGGCGCGATCCGCCAGCTCACGACGATCGAATCGACGCAGTACGACCCGGTGTGGTCGCCCGATGGAAAGTCGATCGCCTTCCGCGGCACGACGCGCGGCCTCACCGATCGCGAGACGACGATGGAGGACACGCACGTGTGGGTGATGGACGCCGACGGCAGCCGCCGCCGCGAGATCGGGCGCGTAGTCGACGACCGGCAGGGAGCGCCCGCCTGGGCGCCCGACGGGAAGTCGCTCTACTTCACCGTGCAGGATCGCGGCAGCGTGCATCTCGAGCGGCTGCCAGTCGACGGCGGCCGGCCGGAGGCCGTCGTCGAGGAGGCCGGGAGCGTCGGCTCGTTCTCGCTGGCGAAATCCGGAGCGCTCGCCTACGCGTTCACGAGCCCGCACGACATGGCGGAGCTCTTCCTCCGCACCGGTGCGTCGGCGAAGCAGGCGACGGACCTGAACGCCGACGTCCTGAAAGGGAAACCGCTCGGCGAGGTGACGTCGTTCGAGTTCGTCAGCAACGACAACCAGTACACGATCGAGGCGTTCCTCGTGCACCCGGTCGGCCTGACGCCGGGCTCGAAGCACCCGCTCGTCGTGAACATCCACGGCGGGCCCCACGGGCAGAACGGTCCGGCGTTCAACTTCCGCGACCAGGTCTTCGCGGCGCACGGCTGGGCGGTGCTGCACGTGAACTACCGCGGCTCGACCGGCTACGGCCAGCAGTTCGCCGACGCCGTCTTCGGCGATCAGAACGGCAACGAGGCGCAGGACGTGCTGTACGGCGTCAGCGCCGCCATCCGCCGCTACCTCTGGATCGATTCGACGAGGATGGGGGTCGAGGGCGTCAGCTACGGCGGGCAGCTCAGTTACTGGCTGATCACGCAGACCCGCGAGTTCAAGGCGGCGATCCCGATTGCCGGCATCACGAACCTGATCAGCTACAACTACCTGACCTACTACAACCAGTACGAGCAGATGGAGTTCGGCAAGCTGCCGCACCAGGACGACCTGATGGACACGATGTGGAAGCGGTCGGCGCTGAAGTACGTCGCGCAGGTCGCCACGCCGACGCTCATCATGCACGGCGCGAACGACCCCGACGTGCCGATTGCCGGGGCCGAGCAGTTCTACATCGCGCTCAAGGACGTGGGCGTCGAGACGGAGTTCGTGATGTACCCGCGGGAGGGCCACGGCATCCGGGAGGTGAAGCACCAGATCGACAGCATCGATCGGGCCATCGCGTGGTATGAGAAGCACTTCCCTGCCAAGAGCGCGGCCGTGCCGATACCTTAGCGCCTGTAACACAACCCCGATCGCACCCACCCGCTGTGGGTGCCTTTGGCTCGACTGCTAAGCACTACGCGACCTTCGGCTAGTAACCGACGGTGACGACGCGGCTAGGTTGCAGGAGCCTACAGCTAATCACGACTTCCTTTCTGTCGGTCGGGATAACTGGCGGGTTCAGAGACCGGCGGTTTCGCTCCCGGCGTAAACGCCGACCTTGTGGGCCTGGCTTGCAGCCGGCCGCTGCCAGCCACGCCGTTCGCAGCCAAACCAAGAGTCAGATCGTGTCGAGCCCCAGGGCTAGCATCAACCGCATTGACAGCGATACTGCGCACCACAGCTGATGCCGGTAGTGAGCGAACTGCCAATCGGCCCGCAAGCTCTCGCGAGCGGGTTGGCCACGTGTTGACGTGTAACGTCATCGGGAGGTCCGGAATGGGAGTCGGGTTCCAAGCGGCCCGACTGTGAACTAGTTCGCCATCGACGAACCACCGGATCTCGCATGGATCCCATTCGATCGCAAACCGGTGCGCGGCTTGTGACGCGTCGAACCCCAACGGAACGGCTGCCGGCGTTCCACGATAGCCGTAATCAAACTTCGCACCCTCCGCCCCAGGGTTATAGAACACGTTGACCAAGAGCCGATCTGGACGATTCCCCGTGATCTCAATGTCGATCTCCTGCCGCGGCGAATCGCGGTGAAGAAAGAAGCCCGTCACTAGACCCGACACACTCGTCGCCTGCAAAATAGCCTCGAAGCGCCCGTAAAGGAAAGCAGCTCGACTCGAGATCGAGCCAGCGCTAAAGTTCCGAACGCCAAGAGACTCCTGAATGACCGCGAGCGAGAGACCCCCACCTGATTGCACGGCGACGTTGGCCCGGCGAAACAGTCCCAGGTTTCCGGCGAACGTATCGTTGCGTACGAACCACCGCGCCGACTGGGCATCGGCGAGATCGTCCTCGAAGCTTACCCGCGATTCTGACCGCTCAGACCGCTCCGACGTGCTCGCCCTGATTCCTGTCCAGCCCGCCTGCGGCTCTACGGCCCACGGTGACCGATCGTATCGGAGTCGCTTTGCTGGGCGGACCGATCGCTTATCGACCGCGGCGCGCCGATATCTTCGCTGCCCGATATCCCGGACAACTGGATACGGCGCTACTGGCGGAGGAAGCCGCACATGCTCGCACAGCGCACGCCAAGAGCTCGCGTCTTCAGCATGCAGACGCACCACGTCAGCCCCTTCCAAGGCGTCCAGAACTCCGGCAGCCGTCCCTTCCGGATCGTCGATCACGATAAACTTGCCGCCGGGATAATGCGACATGAGCGCCCGCACATGCGGCCTCAGCGAACCTATGTTGACATAGGCATTGAAAATGCGTTGGGTCCGGCCGCCCATCAGTCTTTCAAACTCACATTCCGGAATGTGCTCGAGATCGCTGCAGCAACGATAGCCGAGCATCGAAAGGGCCATGGCGAGGGACGACAGACCCGATCCCGGGGCTCCAAAAGCGAACACAGGAGAGTGAACCACCCGCTGATGAAAGAGTGCCGTGTCGCAATCATCGAGAACGCCAATCCGACTCAGTGCGGGAAGAATCGAGTAGGAGTTTGTTGAAGGAGTATCGAGGCGTTGGTTGATCGCTGGACGCCGAAGAGCCCGCACGTCCATCTCCCAGAACTTGTGATTGATCCAGAGGTCAATCGGACCGCGGCAGGGAAGAAGTCCAATTAGCGTTTGAGCGCCCGTCTTTGACAGCACATACCCCGACAGGTACCACAGACCGCGTTCCGGGCGAAACACGTTCCTCGAAACCAGTTCCTTTGGAGCACCGTACCGAACTTCCTTATAAGACAGGTAAAAGATATCAAACGCCGGATGGCTGTGATCAACATCCTCCATCTCGCGCCACGCCTGATCGACGAGTCTCCCAAAGCCGCGCTCGAACCAGACATCGTCCTCCAGTACGAGAGCAAAGGAGGCACTGGACTGCGCGATGGTTCTCCACACACCGATGTGCGACCGCGCGACGGCAATTTCTGCGTCGCTCATCCCAATCGGGCGCGCCAGATCAAACGCATCAGGTACCGCAAGAGGCTGCGGTTCAACGAACAACTGGTCGCCTAGCGTGTATAACGGCTCGATGTCACCGCCATCGAGCAATTGTGGCGCATCGCTTTGCGCGTCGCATGCCGCGTACCGAACAACTCGCTCCGACAGCGGCCTACCCGCAGCATCCAAGATGCCCGCAAGCTCACGGAGCATGTCAGCCCATCGGCTCGGCTGCTTGTCCAAGTTGATAACGAAGATCGGACCGATGCCGGATTCTTGGGCGGCCGAGGGCGACACGAACGCAAGACACTGCTGCCGCGGCAAGTGCGGTCGGCACCGCCGCAACAAGAGATGCCGAAGGCGGGTTGCAGCGCTCAGCGGCTTCGAGAGATTCATTCCAGGCTATTCGTCACGAGTGCGGAACCTACGCTGATTGGAACGTCGCCAGTTTCTGGCATCCCCACGATGACTGAGGGGCCATCGTGATATGGCAAGTGAATCCCAATCACGCAATACTACCAAATCGCTCTCCACACCTGCAGAAGCAGTGCCGCATTCGAAGATCGACTTCGACAGATTCCCCGGTCCGGTCGTCGTCTGAATCTCAGGCAACACGTCTTCACTGGCACGTTCGAGCAGATCAGTCGCCTGCCGAAGCGCACGTTCGACGATCGGATGCCCTCGGCCTGAGATCAATGGATTGTTATTGAAGTAGAAGATCCAGCCAGGATTGTAAGCATCATCGTGAAGAAACACCGATGGATCGACCATTGTTCCGGAAGCGATGTCGTAGCAGAGCGGCTGGAGCTTCAGGCGGCCGTCATCGAATAGCCGGGCGAGATGCGTACCAACGCAGGCATCGTCCGCATCGACATAGAAGCCTCCTTCGACAAGGAGGTAACACAGCCGGAAGTAGTCCGCCTGCATCGCCGGGTGGTAGCAACGTTCAAAGGCGTGCTCGTGGCGTGGACCGAGCGAGCCTGCGATAAACGCCTTCGCACTCTGCTCGTCGAACAGCTGATGCGCGAAGCCACGCGTGGTCCAGCGGGCCCAGGAGGCGAGACACTCTTCGACGTCAGCGGGCACCTCTCGCAGGTCATGCCAGAACTGCACGATTGTTCTAGGCGTACCCAACATGTATTGGGGTTTGAGAGGGATCCGACCGGGGGATCGTTGAACCAGCCTTCTGATGAATTCTGAACGCTGTCGATGGTGCTCCGGAGTGTCGGCCATCTCTTCTCGGCTCGCTCTATAAGCTATCGGAATCTACAGCGACATGTGCCTCGATACTCGAGGGTGGCTTATCCTATCGCGAAAAGCGCGCCACCCTGCGGGAACAAGAGTTGACCTCGAGGAGTGACACGCGGGTCGTGTCCATCGCCGGGTGGAACAGTTATCGCATGGCCATCCGGTGTCCTGATGTGGTTTCTGCCGTCTTCTTCACTTGATGCAGATCCTGATTGCCGACCAGCGCTCGCAATTTTGCCGGGCCACTGGGCAGTAGGCCGAGGGGCGGGAGTATTACGGAGTCCTGGCGGGGCAAGGTCGCCTGCCGTGCGTCGGCAGAAGTCCTGGTTGATCGGCTCGACCGCGTCGGTCACGCCAGGACGGGCCGCGCGAGGCTGCACGCGACCGACTTGCCGGGGACCTCACTCCGGCTCGCCGCGCTTTCCTCCCCGGCCGAGAGCAGATCGAGCACCACCCGCTCCCCAGCCGCCTGTACGCCCAAGGCAGCCAGGACCAGCACTTCCTCGCGGCACCAGCCGAGGCGCACCTTCGGATCCAGCCGTCCATGAGGACGCGCCGGATTATCCTGGTGGGCGAGATCACGGGTGCGCTACGTCTCGAAATCTCACACAGACGCCCGACCGGACGCGACACCGCATCCCTCGACAATGGGCCGGTCCGCAGCACGAGCGCCATCGCGCCACTGATCCAACGCGTGTTGTCCCGAGCGAGGTCCATCCCCAGAATGGCTTCATCTACGCGCGGGGTACCGCGCTCGGACCGGCGCTCCGTCTTGCTGCGCTGTTCGCGGCTCGTCCCGTCGGCCTCCCGCACCCTGGCGCGCGGGATCTCTATCGTCGTCGGGCCGAGGATCGTGGTCGGTTCCCGGGCCCGCGTCCAATGCCGATACCTGGCGGAGGTCGCCTACGCGGGCCGAGTTGAGGCCGCCCAGGGCGGCGGTCAGCTCCTCCTGCACCAGCGCCTCGACCGTGTCGCGAATCCGCAGTCGCACCGTCATTTCTATGCGGTCGGGGTCCAACGCCGGGTAGTGGTCAATCACCACTACCCAACGCCGAGGCCTCTTTCCCCTCGCCCCGCTTCCTGCTACAGTGCTCCATCGCGTCATCCTCCCCGCACCCGCACCACGCGGGTAGGCAGCCCTTGTCTTGAACTGCGCCGGCGCTGATGCGACTTTCACCTTTCCATCAGACCCAAGACACTCCCGGAGTGACAAGACGGAGGCCATGGCGACGTGAATATTCTCTCGTATAACCCAAGCCATGACGGCGCGATCGCCCATCTGAACGATGCTCGTTTACTGGTTTCGATCGAGGCGGAGAAGAACTCGAACTATCGACACTCCCCGATATCCAGTCATGACGTGTTCGACGTTCTCAACGAACTCGACGAAATACCCGATGTTCTGTGTACAGGCGGGTGGTGGCCATGCGACGAGAACGTAGCTCGGTCGCGGCCTCTTGCGGGGTACCGGGGCGTCCTGAAGAACGACGTCATCACCGCCCGACGGCGGTTATTGGGGAAGTCAATACGGTACTTCTCGTCTTCTCACGAGCGCTCGCACCTTCTATGCGCTTTCGGTTTGTCAGGTCTGCCCAAGAGTACACCATGCTATGGGTTGATATGGGAAGGGTCGATCGGCGCTTTCTACGAGATTGATTCTCAGCTGAACATCACTCTACTTGCAGATGTCATGAATGAGCCTGGGCATCGATATGCTCTGCTCTACGGCTTGGCCGACCCAACATTTCCCAAGACCTCAGGCTTTTCTCGGTTCTCGGACGCCGGGAAGCTCATGGCATTGGCCTCCTTTTCAGTTCGCCACAGGCCGTCTGCCGAGGAGAAGGAGTTGATCGACTTCCTACTACAAGACCGCCCGCACCTCGAACTGAGTGCGCACGAAGACATCAGCCGCTGTCGATACTACAACGTTGGGGTGGATGATCCAGAGTTTCGTAACTTCGCAGGTATCTTTAGTGACAAGATATTTGATGTCTTTCATCAATTCGCAACGGCGAAGATGAGGAAAAGAATGCCTTTACTCATCGCAGGTGGATGTGGCCTAAATTGCGATTGGAACACTAAGTGGAGAGAGACGAATCTCTTTGCCGATGTCTTCGTGCCACCCGTTGCTAGCGATTCTGGTTCAGCCATCGGCACGGCGATTGACGCCCAATTCCATCTGACCGGGGATCCGAAAGTCGATTGGAATGTTTACTCCGGCCTTGATTTCATCACGACCGGCTCTTTTGATCTAGGTCTATATGATCTCTACGAGGCTGACTACGACATGCTTGCCGACATGTTGGCCAACGGTCTCATCATTGGATGGGTGAACGGAAGGTACGAAATCGGCCCACGCGCGTTAGGAAACCGGTCGATTCTCGCCGCACCATTCCAAGAGAGCACCAGAGCTCGGCTCAATGAGATCAAGCAGCGGGAACACTTCCGTCCGATCGCGCCTGTGTGCTTGGAAGAAGAAGCCGCAAAATGGTTTGGCTGTGATCACGCCAGTCCGTTCATGCTTTACACATATCGTGTAGGAACGGATGCGCTTGCTGCTGTAACCCACGTGAATGGGACTGCTCGCATTCAGACGGTGTCATCTATCACCAACCGAAACTTGTACGATCTGCTTGTCGCATTCAAGGCGCGCACTGGGTACGGAGTGTTGTGTAATACCTCTCTGAACTTCAAAGGGCGAGGATTTATAAACGAGATAACTGACCTTTCGGCATATGCCGTCAGGCGTAACAGTTCAGGAGGTCGGAGGCCGTTTGAGCAATGGCGCAACCGGTTGACGGCGTCGATGAGCGGCAATGGCGGCCGTCAGGTACGCGAGGGCGTTGAGGTGCTGGAGCTGACAGGTC
>JAHECP010000143.1 GCA_024641665.1 Acidobacteriota bacterium | reverse complement strand
CCGCCGCGCTGGCCGCGAGTGCCGTGCCGGCCTGGCGCGCCGCGCGGGTCGATCCGGCCGCGACGCTGCGATCGTAGGAGCGGGCGCCCGCGCCGAGTGGCCAGGGATGCGGCGTGTGCCGGCGTGTCGGCTCAGGGCTCACGCCTCAAGGCTCATGCCCTCTTCCTGCGCCCCATGCCGTTCACTACTTCTGCAGCGCGCGCTCGAGGGCGTCGAGCTGGGAGTTGATGTCCATCCAGCGGCCCTGCTCGCTGGCGATCTGCTGGGCGAGTGTGGCCTCCTCTGCCTGCAGGCGCTGGAGCTGATCGGTCATCTGGCCGATCGTTGTCTTCAACATCTTGACCTCGGCCTGGAGGTCGTCCTGCTTGGCGGGGTCGACCTCGCGATTCAGGGCGTCCTGGACGCGGCTGAGGTTGTCGCGCAGCCGCGCGAGCGATTGCTGCGTGCCGTCGATGTTCTGGGTGACCTCGTCGTGCCGGCGCAGCAGGGTGTTCACGCGCTGCTCCTGGAGCTGGAGCCGCCCGAGCGCGAGCTGCACGCGCGGGCCGACCGAGACCATCGGCTCCATGGCGGCGCGCAGTCCGCGCACCTCGACGAGCAGCGCCTGCAGCACGTCCTGGTCGCGCCCGGCCTGCGCCTGCCGGGCCACGGCGCCGCTCGCGCCCGCCACCATCACGAAGCCCGCCGTCAGAAGCGCCCACCGCGCGCGTCGGCTCATGGTACCTCCCGTGTTGACCGTGCCTGGTCCGCCACTATTGGACGGCGCGGAAGGCTCCGGAGATTCGCGGGCTCCCCGGGGGGGCGCCCGATCGAATCAACTAGTATGATAAACTAGTTGGTATGGACGTCGAGGACATCGGCGCGTTCGAGGCCAAGACCCGCCTCTCGGAGCTGCTGGAGCAGGTCCGCCGGGGCCGGGTGTTCCGTATCACACGGCGTGGGAAGCCGGTGGCCGAGCTGCGGCCGGTGGCCGAGGGCCCGCGCCGCCCGCGGTTCGGGTCCGACCGCGGGCGGGTGGCCATGCGGGACGACTTCGACGCCCCGCTCGACGACATGAAGGCCTACCGGTGAAGCTCCTCGTCGACACGCACGCCTTGCTGTGGTTCCAGGCCGGCGACCGCCGCCTGAGCCGCGCCGCCCGCGCCGCCATGGAGGACGAGGACGCGGAGCTGCTGCTGAGCGCGGCGACGGTCTGGGAGATGGCGATCAAAGCCAGCCTGGGCCGGCTGCGGCTCCCTGGGACGGTCGAGGCCTACCTGGCCGAGAAGGTGGCCCAGGGCTACCGGACGCTGCCCGTGTCGTGGTCGCACGCGGCGGCCGTGGAGGCGCTGCCGTTCCACCATCGCGACCCCTTCGACCGGCTGCTGGCGGTCCAGGCGCTGGCCGAGCGCTGTCCGCTCGTGACGCGCGACCGCGTCTTCCGGCGCTACGGCGTGCGGACGGTGTGGTGAGCCCTGACTCCTCCCCGCGCCACGCTACCTCAGGTGCTCGTCGAGAAAATCGATCGTCCGCTTCCAGGCCAGCGTCGCGGCGGCCGCGTCGTAGCGCGGCGTGGTGTCGTTGTTGAAGCCGTGCTGCGTGCCCGGGTAGAGGTACCGCACGTACTTCACGCCGGCCGCCTTCAGGGTCGCCTCGTAGTCGGGCCAGCTCGCGTTGATGCGCGGGTCGGTCTCGGCCGACTGCACCATCAGCGGCGCCTTGATGTTCGCGACGTCCTCGAGGTTCGGCGCGCTCCCGTAGAAGGGCACGGCGGCTCCGAGATCGGGCAGCTGCGTCGCGAGCATGTTGACGATGCCGCCGCCCCAGCAGAAGCCGACGGAGCCATACTTGCCGGTGCAGTCCGGGCGCGCTTTCAGCCAGCCGGCCGCCGCGATGAAGTCCTGGCGCGTCTTCGCCTGATCCAGCTTCGGGAAGAGCGCGCGGGCCTCGTCCTCGGTGCCCGGGTAGCCGCCGAGCGGGAACAGCGCGTCGGGCGCGAATGTCACGAAGTTATCGAGCGCCAGGCGGCGGGCGATGTCCTCGATGTGCGGGTTGAGGCCGCGGTTCTCGTGGACGACCAGCACGCCGGGCAGCTTCCCGCTCGCAGTGGCCGGCCGGACGAAGGAGCCGCGCCCCTTGCCGTAGCCCTTCGGCGACGGGAACTCGACGAACTCGGCCTTGATGCGGCTGTCCTCGGGCGAGACCACCTGCGCCTCGGCGAACTTCGGGCTCAGCTGGTCGAGCAGCATGGCGGCCGTCACGCCGCCCACGGCGAACTTGGCGGCCTTGTCGAGGAACGTCCGGCGGTCGATGTGGCCGTGCACGTACGCGTCGAAGAGCGTGAGCAGTTCCTGGTCGAAGTCGTGGGCGGTCTTCCGCTCCATGGCCGGGCCCTCCAAGAAATAGACGAGGTGGACAGGGGAATATCCAGGATACCCCGCGGGCCGCGTCGTCGTCACGGGGAGATTGGCGGGGAGGGTCCGGGTCCTATTCGTAGTCGCATCGCGCCAGGCAGGTGCGCTGGCGTGTCCCGGTGCGGGGGCGCGGAAAAACGCGTCTTCGGCTTTCCCTGAGAGCATCGTGCCGGATGGCTTGCGGCCTTGTCCTGGCTGGTACGTGCGAGCCGGACGACTCCAGGCGATGTACCTCCGGGCCTGCGACGCGTTTTTCGGCATCCGTGAATCGCGCCTCCTCACGGGCCACGCCACCGCACCCGCCCGGCGCCTGCGTCCGCTGCTCGCGTTCCCAGTCACTGCCATTGCCCATTCCGTCCCCCATTCTGTGCCCCATTCCGTGTCCCATTCCCTACTCGTACCGCAGCGCCGTCATCGGGTCGACCCGTGTCGCCCGCCGCGCCGGGATCCAGCAGGCGAGGAACGCGACGACGACGAGCAGCAGGCTGAGGCCCACGTAGGTCGCCGGGTCGGTGGCGGTGACGCCGAAGAGCAGCGTGGCGAGGAAACGCGTCACGCCGAGCGCGCCGGCAAGACCGAGGGCCACGCCGACGAGCGTGAGTAGTAGACCCTGGCGCACGACGAGGCGCAGGATGTCACGCCGCTCGGCGCCGAGGGCCATGCGCACGCCGATCTCGCGGTGGCGCTGCGACACGTTGTAGGAGAGCACGCCGTAGATGCCGACGACGGCGAGCAGGAGCGCGAGGGCGGCGAAGAGGCCGAGCAGCAGCGCGTAGCAACGCGGCTCGGCCACCGACGCCGACAGGCGCTGGTCCATCGTCATGACGTTGTCGAGGGGCAGGTTCGGGTCGATGCCGAGCACGGCCTGGCGCACGGCGGGCACAACAGCGAGGGGGTCGCCCTCGGTTCGTACGACCAGTGAGGCGTCGAGCGCGATGTAGTCGAACTGGTGCGCCGGTACTTGCGCCAGGGCCACGTAGATCTCGGGCCGCGGTTCCCGGTCGAGACCGGCGTGTCTGACGTCGCCGACGACGCCGACGACCTGGGCGGCTTCGTTGCCGAAGACGTCGTGAAGACGATGGCCCAGGGCGGTGCCACCGAGGTACCGACGTGCCAGCGCGTGGTTCACGAGCACGACCGGCGGCGTGCCCTCGCGGTCCTCGCCGGTCAGATCGCGCCCCTCGACGAGCCGCAGACCCATCGCCCGGACGTACCCAGGCGTCACGATGTGCACGGCCGCTCGTGGCTCGTCGCGGGTGCTGGAAGGCTCGACGCCCTCGATGTCGAACGAGTAGGCCACCTCGAGCGACACGAGCGGCAGGTCCGTGGTCATGCCGGCGGCGTCGACGCCCCGCAGGGCCTCCAGCCGATCGAGCAACGGCTGCCAGAACGCCCGTTGTTTCTCCAGGCCAAGGTAGCGCGTGCGTGGCAGATTGATCTGGGCCGTCAGCACGTTGGCCGGATCGTAGCCGGGCTTCACGCTCACGAGCGTGACGAAGCTCTTCGCGAGCAGACCGGCGCCCACCAGCAGTACGAGCGACAGCGCGATCTCGCCAACCACCAGCAACGCCCGCAGCCGGTCGCCTCTCGCAAGAGCGAAGCCGCCGCTGCGCGGAGCCCCAGCCTCGTTGAGCGTCCACAGAACGTCCACCCGGGAACCGCGAAGGGCCGGTGCCAGGCCGAACACCAGTCCCGTGAGCACCGACACGCCGACGGCGAAGCCCAGCACCCGAAGATCGACGCCGACTTCCTCGATGCGGGGGAAGTTCTCCGGGACGACGGCGGGGAGCACTCGGACCAGCGCGAACGCGACGGCGACGCCGAGGGCTCCGCCTGCGGCGCCGACCAGCACGCTCTCGGTGAGGAGCTGGCGTCCGAGTCGAGCTCGCGTGGCGCCGACCGCGGCGCGCACCGCCAGCTCGCGCCGGCGCGCAGTTCCACGCGCCAGAAGCAGGTTGGCGACGTTCGCGCAGGCGATCAACAGCACGAAGCCCACGGCGCCCAGCAGCACGAGCAGCGCGGTGCGTACGCCTGCCACCATCTGCTGCTGGAGCGGGATCAGGCGAATCGATGCCTTCCCGTTCGCCGCAGGCGCCTTGACACCCGGGGGCAACCGCGCCTGGACGCGCTGCGACATCGTCGCGCCCTCCGCCTCCGCCTGCTCGAGCGTCACGCCACGCTTCAGCATCGCGATCGCCGTGAAGATGAGCGTCATGTGCACGCCGGGCCGGGACGGGGCGATGCGGGTGACCATCGGCGTCCACAGCTGTGTCTCGTGATCCGGGAAGAAGAAGGATCGCGGTTGGACCCCTACGACGGTGTACGAGTTGCCGTCCAGCGTCACCGCCTTGCCGGCGATCTCAGCGTCGTGGCCGAAGCGCCGGTCCCACAGTCCGTAGCTCAACACGGCATACCGGTCGTTGCCGCGCACGTCCTCGCCCGGCCGGAACAGGCGTCCGACGACCGGCCGCGCGCCCAGCATTGAGAGAAGGGTGGCCGACACCGCGGTCCCCCGCAGGCGGACCGGGTCGCCGCGACCGGTGAGAGTGAAAGCGCGTGCGGCATACCCGCCGAGGCCGTCGAGTGTGGTGGCCGACTCACGCCACGCGTCGAACGTGTCGCTCGTCATGACGACCGGATCTGAGTCGCTGCCGGGCGGCGCGAGCGGCCGGCCCGGGATGTGCTCCGACACGCGCACCAGGCGGTCGGCGCCCGCATAGGGTAGCGGCCGCAGCAGCACGGCGTTGACGACGCTGAAGATGGCGGTAGTCGCGCCGATCCCGAGTGCGAGCGTGACAGCGGCGACCGCTGCGAAGCCCGGCGTGCGCACGAGGAAGCGAACAGCGTACCGAACGTCCTGGAGCAGCGCGGCCATGAGCCGGTCTCCTTTCCGTCGCTCCCGACGCCAGGGGCGCGGTGCAGGGTTGAGCCGCACGGTGAGCAGCGCCCGAATGAGCCGCAGCGCCTCGCGGTTCAGCCAGCGCGCCGCTGCGTCCGGGCCGGCTGACTCGGCCCGTGCCGCGTGAGCCTCGAGCAGGTCGCCGATGATGGGGTCGCGTTCGGACGGCGGCAGACACACCTGAAGAGCGCGCAGGGCAAGGCGAGTCGCGAACGAGCGCGGGCGGCTCATGACTTGTCTAACCTTAGGGCCGGGTCGAGGCCCTCCCACATCCGCGTGAATGCCTGGCGAGTGTCGCGCAGCTGCCGCACGCCTGCGGCCGTCAGCTTGTAGTACCGTTTGGCCCGGCCGCCGCGCTCTGGCGTAGGATCGGCCAGCCTCGACTTGATGAGTCCCTTGGCCTCTAGGCGGCGCAGGGCGATGTAGACGGCGGCGCGGGCCGCAGGCCGGTCGGCGCGGTCCTCGATCTCCGTGACGATCGGCACGCCGTACGCGTTTGGACCCAGCCGCAGGATGGCCAGCATCACGAGGTGCTCGAACTCGCCGAGCGCTTCACGGGCCATGCCGCACCCCCGGCCTATTTAGTCAACCTTGCTAACCATATCACGGAGTCGTGGGAGAGTGCCACGGAGAGCCGACGCCGCCATCGGTTCGGGAATTCGGGGGTTCTCGGGTTCGGTCCCGTGCCTTGCGCGGCGGGCGGAGTCACGTCAGCGGCCCGGCCGACGGCTCGCGCGGAAAACGGACCCTCCGGCGCGCGTCCTGACGGACGGCGCGTCGGCCGGGGCTTGTCGTGAGGACAGCCATCAATCATGTGCGGCAACCGGGCAACACCCCGGTCCTTGTCGAAAGCGGCGCCGCCGCGCCCGGACCGCCTGCGGGCCCGTTTTCGAGGCTGCGCCAGCGCGCGAGGTCGGACGGGCCGCCGTCGCGACCCCGCCCGCCGCGCCTGCAGCTCTGTCCCGCTCCGCTCCCTCGCGCTCTCCGTCCTTGTGGGGGCCGGCTTCCGCCTTCGCTTGGTATGGGGCCGGCCAAAGCCGGCCCCTACTTGTGATCGGTGTGGGGGCCGGCTTTAGCCGGCCCTTTCCGTGGCTCATTCCGTGGCGATTTCCGTGGTCATTCCGTGGTTCATTGCCTACTCGTACCTGAGAGCGGTCATCGGATCGACCCGTGTCGCCCGCCGCGCCGGGATCCAGCAAGCGAGGAAGGCGACCAGCACGAGCAGGAGGCTCAGACCGGCGTAGGTGGCCGGGTCGGTCGCCGTCACGCCGAAGAGCAGGGTGGCAAGGAACCGGGTCACGCCCAGGGCGCCGGCGAGGCCCAGCGCCACGCCGACGAGCGTGAGCAAGAGGCCCTGGCGGACGACGAGGCGCAGGATGTCGCGGCGGTCGGCGCCGAGCGCCATGCGCACGCCGATCTCGCGATGGCGCTGCGAGACGTTGTAGGAGAGCACGCCGTAGATGCCGACCACGGCCAGCACGAGAGCGAGGGCGGCGAACAGGCCGAGCAGGAGCGCATAGAAGCGCGGCTCGGCCACCGACGCTGACAGGCGCTGGTCCATCGTCATGACGTTGTCGAGGGGCAGGTTCGGGTCGATGCCGAGCACGGCCTGGCGCACCAGGGGCACGAGCGCGAGCGGGTCGCCGGCCGAACGCACGACGATCGACGTGCCGCCGCCGCCGAAGCGCACGCGACCGGGCAGCTGGTTGTACGAGATGTACATCTCCGGCTGGGGCTCGGAGTCCAGCCCGTTGTGGCGCACGTCGCCCAGGACGCCGACGATCTCGATCGGCTGGTCACCAAACGTGCGGATGCGGGCGCCGAGCGCGTGGCCGCCGAAATACTGGCGGGCCAGCGCCTCGTTGACGACGACGACGGGCGGCGCACCCGTCGCGTCATGGGCGGTCAGCGTGCGACCCTCGACCAGATGCAGGCCCATCGCCTCGGCGTAGCCCTGGCTGACGACGCGGAGGCTCGCGCGCGGCATGTCCTCCGGGTTCGACGGCTCGGGCTGCCCCACGACGCCGAAGGTGAGCACGATGTTGCCCGGCAGGAGCGGCAGCATGTTCGTGGTGCCCGCCGCCTTGACGCCGGGCACGGCGCCCAGCCGGTCGAGCAGCTGATCGAAGAAGGCCCGCTGCACCGCCGGGTCGCCGTACTTGATGTCGGGCAGGCTGATCTGCGCGGTGAGCACGTTGTCGGGGTCGTAGCCGGGGTTCACGTCGATGAGCGTCACAAAGCTCTTCACGAGCAGCCCCGCGCCGACGAGCAGCACCAGCGCCAGCGCCACCTCGGCGACGACCAGCAGGCTGCGGAGCCGGTTGCCCTTGAGGAACCGGAAGCCACCCGTGCGCTGGGCGCCGGCCTCGTTGAGCGCCCGCAGCACGTTCACGCGCGATCCCTGGAGCGCCGGCGCGAGGCCGAACAGCAGGCCGGTCACGATCGACAGCCCGAAGGCGAACGCCAGCACGCGCGCGTCGAGCGCCACCTCGTCGATGCGCGGGATGTTGCCGGGCGTGATCGCCGGCAGCAGGCGCTGGAGCCACCAGGCGAGGAGGACGCCGATGGCGCCGCCGGCGATGCCCAGGATGAGGCTCTCGATGAGGAGCTGCCGCAACAGCCGGCCGCGGCGCGCGCCGAGCGCGGTGCGCACGGCCAGCTCGCGCCGGCGGGCCGCGCCGCGCGCCAGGAGCAGATTGGCGACGTTGGCGCACGCGATGAGCAGCACGAAGCCGACGGCGCCCAGCAGCACGAGCAGCGGGATCCGCACGCCGGCAACCATCTCCTCCTGCAGAGAGACCAGCTTCATGCCCGCCGGCGGCAGGTCGCCCGCGTTCATGCCCGGCGGCGGAGGCGGCTGCGAGCGCTGCGCCGCCGTCGTCCCCTCGGCCTCGGCCTGCGCCAGCGACACGCCGTCCTTCAGCCGGGCGATCGCCTGGAACGCGATGATCATGCGCTCGCCCGGCCGCTGCGGCGGCAGGTTCAGCACGAACGGCGTCCAGATCTCGCTCTCGCGATCGGGAAAGTAGAAGCTCGCGGGCAGGACGCCGACGACGGTGTACTGGCGATCGTCGAGCATCAGGGTCCTGCCGACCACGTCCGGATCCCGGTCGAACCGTCGCGTCCAGAGCGCGTCGCTCAGGATGGCCACCTGGTCGGCGCCCGGGTGCTCATCGGCCGCGTCGAACAGTCGGCCGCGCTCGGGCGCGACCCGCAGCATCGGAAACATCGCCGCCGACACCGCCGTGCCGCGCAGCCGGATCGGCTCGCCGAGGCCGGTGAGCGTGTACGACCGCGGCGAATAGGCCGCCAGCCCTTCCAGGGTCTGCGTCGACTCGCGCCAGCCGTTGAAGGTGTCACCGGTGACGAAGCTGCGCGGGCCGCCGCGGCGGCCGCCGCCCTGCCGCATCGCCCGTACCTGCTCGGCGACCCGGACCAGCCGGTCGGCCTGGGGATAGGGCAGAGGCTCCAGCAGCACCGCGTTGACGACGCTGAAGATGGCCGTGTTGGCGCCGATGCCGAGCGCCAGCGTGACGATGGCCACCGCCGTGAACCCGGAGGTCTTGATCAGGATCCGCAGGCCTTGCCGCACGTCGTGCATCTTGTCAGACCGGGGGGCTTCGCCCCGCCGGACCCCCCTACGCCGTCGCTCGTGGGGACCCCTTGAGCCCCACTCCGCTCCGGCGCGCTCACTCGCTCACGCTCGTTCGCGGCGGTCACGGGGGGCTTCGCCCCGCCGGACCCCCCTACGCCGTCGCTCGTGCACCCCGAGGTCTCTCTCCGGGGCGCTGGATAGGACGACACCATACCCCGTCCGGCCGGTCCGCGCGAGCCGGGCCCGCGAATGTAATGAAGATGTAATGGTGCAGGGGCGTCGCCCCTATGCGATCACGTTGGTGATGCAGTGCACGCTGCCGCCCGCCACGTGGGAGAAGTCGCGGATGGGCACGGGCGTGCACCCGGCCTCGCCGAACGCCGCGAACGCCGCCCGTCCCTTGCCGATGAGGTCCGACCCGGTGAGGGCGCCGCCGGTCCCCTCTCGCGCTTCCCCGGGGAACACGGGGAAGATCACGGTGCGCCGGCTTGTCGTCCGGTCCACGAAGGGCAGGGCGTTGGTGGACGTGCGGTAGTTGCGGACGTCCTCGTCGCGGGTGGCGATCGCGAGCGTCCGGTAGCCCAGGGCTTCGAGCTGCGCGCGGAACTGGGCGAGCTGGCGCCGCTCCTTCGACGCGCCCTCGTCGAGGACGTTGACGACCGCGGTCCGGTCGCCGACGAGGGCGAACGCCTGGTCGATGTGCGGAAGCCACGGGCTCTGCGTATCGGTGCCCATCACCACGACCTCGGCGCCGCCGAGCCACGCCGACACGCGCTCCGCCGCGCCCCTGACGGTGATCCGGCGGCCGAGCGCGCGGTACGCGCGCTCGGTCATGAGCAGGTCGTTGTAGCCGACGAAAACGCGCAGGCCGTCCCCGGCGCGATCCACCGAGAGGTTCCCGCCCTCGAAGACGAAGTCGGCGCGCGTCACCGCGTCGCGGCCGAAGAGCGCCAGGGCGACGACCTCGCGCGAGCGGGTGATCCGCCGGTTGTACTCGTCCTCCTCGCTCGCGGGCATCGAGACGAGGAAACGGGGCGCGCCGTCGGCGACGAACGCCTCGCCGAGGTCCTGCGCCCACAGGTCGGGCTCGACCGACGGGTCGTCGAGCGCGTGCAGCGTGAACCGCCGGCCGCCCGCGATTGCCGCGAACAGCTGCGCGACCCGCCGGCGATCGGATTCGGCCGCCACCACGTCGATGGTGGTGTAGGCCGGCAGCGCCGCCAGCAGCGAGCCGTACACCTCCTGCAGGAAGGCGGTCGAGACGGGCACGCGCCGCCCGGTGTCGCCCGACGCGCCCGGCTCGCGCAGGATCTCGCCCGGCACCGAGAGCACGAGGCGCTCGATCGTGCGCTCGTAGTCGGGCACGGCCGTCAGGCGGCCCGTCCAGCCGCGCGCGGGAATGACGATCTCGCGGCCGGTGAGCCCGCCGGGTTGACGGCCGGCGCCAGCGGCGCCCAGGGGCGCCGCGAGCGCGCCGGCGGCGGCCGACAGCACACGCAGAAACTGCCGGCGGGTGGGGCCGGTCGGTCGATCGGTGGGCCGGTGAGGCCGAGGGCTCGCAGACACGGAGTCGAGGCGCCGGGGACGCGCCGACTATACCACTCCACCCGCTTCCGCCCCCCGCCGGACCGCACGCGGCAGCCGCGTCTGCCGCGTTGACATCTTGATGTACCATCAATACACTTTGATGCATGGCCAGGACGACCATCGATATCGATGACCGCCTCCTCCGCCAGCTGAAGGCCAAGGCGGCCGCCGAAGGCCGCACGCTACAGGCCGTGGTGAACGAGCACCTCAAGCGGGCGTCGGCGGCGCCCGCCGGCCCGCCCTACCGCCTCCAGCTCGAAGGCTGGCGCGCCGATCCGCTTCCCGGGGTCGACCTGTTCGATCGCGACAAGCTGTTCGACCTGATGGACGGGCGCTGATGCGCGCGCTCGACACGAACGTCCTCGTCCACGCCGAGATCGTCACCAGCCCGTTCCACGAGACGGCGCGGGCGCTGCTGCGGGATCTGGCGGAGGGGCCGGCCCCTTGGGCGATTCCCTGGCCCTGCGTGTACGAGTTCCTTCGCGTCGTGACCCACCCGCGCGTCTATCACCCGCCGATGCCGATCCCGGTGGCGCTCGGCGACCTCCGGGCCATCCTCGGCTCGCCGTCGCTCGTGGTGCTGGCCGAGACGCCCCGTCATGCCGACGTCATGATGTCGATCGTGGAGGCCTCCGGCGTGACGGGCAACCTGATCCACGACGCCCACATCGCGGCGCTCTGCGTCGAGCACGGCGTGTCGGAGCTCGTCACCGGCGACCGGGATTTCGCGCGGTTCCCCGGGATCCGCACCGTGAATCCCTTCGCGTGACCGGCCGCGCCTACTCGGCGCGAAGCGCCACCATCGGGTCCACCTTCAGCGCGCGGCGGGCCGGCAGGTAGCTGGCCGCGATCGCGACCGCCAGGACGGCCGCCGCCGCCGAGCCGAGCACCCACGGATCGGTGGCGCTCACCTGATAGAGCTCGGACGCCAGCACGCGCGTCAGCCCGACGGCGGCGAGCAGGCCGACGACGAGGCCCGCGGCGGCGAGCCACAGCCCCTCGAGCAGCACCAGGCCCAGGATCGAGCGCCCCTCGGCGCCCATGGCGAGGCGGATGCCGAACTCGCGCGTGCGCTGCCCGACCGAGTACGACATGACGCCGTAGATGCCCACCACCGCGAGCAGCGCCGCGAGCACGGCGAACAGCCCGATGAGCGTGGAGGAGAGGCGCGGCTGCCGCGTGGACTCACCGACGATCTGCGCCATCGTCCGCAGGTTGGTGATCGGCAGATCGGGATCCAGCTGGCCCACGACTTGGCGCACGCGCGGCACGAGGACGAGCGGGTCCTGCGCGCTCGTGCGCAGGACAACGTTCATCCCGGTGTACGGCGCCTGTGCGTGCGGGAAGTACACCTCGGCAAGTGGCGCGCGGTCGAGCGTCGCCTGCCGCACGTTGGATACGACGCCGACGATTTCGGCCCAGTCGTCGGCGAATCCGCCCTGCAGGCGGTGGCCGATCGGGTCGCCGTCGGGGAAGAAGCGCTTGACCGCCGCCTCGTTGATCATGACGACCTGCGTGGCTGCGGCCGTGTCCCGGTCGGTGAACGTCCGCCCGCGCAGCAGCGTGACGCCCATCGTCTTGAAGTAGTCCGTCGTCACGACGCGGTATTCGGCGAGCGGCTCCTGTCCCTGAGGCCAGGGCGCGTGGCCCTCGATGTGGGGCACGCCATTCCACCCCCAGTTGTCGAGCGGCAGGAGCTGGATGGCGCCGGCCGAGCGCACGTCGGGCATGGCCCGCAGCCGCCCCAGGAGGTCGTGGAAGAACGCGCGCACCGGCTCGTCCTCCTTGTAGCGCGCGGCCGTCAGGTCGAGGCGGAACGTCAGCAGGTGATCGACGCGAATTCCGGTCCGCTGCTCCTGCAGCCGCGTGAGGCTCTTGGCCATGAGGCCGGCGCCGGCCACGAGCACGAGCGCGAGCGCGACCTCCGACGCGACCAACACGCGGCTCACCCGGCGGGCCCGCCTGCCGGCCGAGGTCCGGCCGCCGCCTTCGCGGAGCGCGGCGTTCGGGTTGGTCGCCGCCGCGTGGAAGGCGGGCACGAGCCCGAAGATCACCCCGGTCAGGACCGACGCCCCGAGCGCGAAGCCGAGGACGGTCGGGTCGAGGCCGATCTCGGCCAGACGCGGGTAGCCGGGCGGCGCCAGGGCCACGAACAGCCGGATCAGCCACGCTGCCAGCCCCACGCCCACCGCGCCGCCCGCCAGCGCCAGCAGCAGGCTCTCGGTGAGCAGTTGCCGGACGATGCGCAGGCGGCGCGCGCCGAGCGCCGTGCGGATCGCCAGCTCGCGCTCGCGCGAGACCGCGCGCGCGAGCAGCAGGTTCGCCACGTTCACGCAGGCGATGAGCAGGACGAAGGCGACCGCGCCGAGCAGGACGAGCAGCGGGCGCTCCGTGTTGCCGACGAGCAGATCGGCGAGCGGCGCGATGGTGGTGCCGTGCGGGTGATGGCGCAGTTCGGACAGGCGCCGCCCGAGCGCCTCCATCTCGCTCTTGCCCTGCGCGAAGGTCACGTTCGGCTTCAAGCGTCCGACGACGAACAGAAAATGGCTGCCGCGCTGGCTCTCGTCCACCGCCCGTGCGAGCGGCAGCCAGACCTCGCTGCGTCCGGGATAGTCGAAGCCGGGCGGCATGACGCCGACGACGGGTCGCGGCTGGCCGTCGAGGGTGATGGTCTTCCCGACGATCGACGGGTCGCCGCCGAAGCGGGTCTGCCAGGTCGTGTAGGAGAGGATGACGGCCTTCGGCCCGCCGGGCTGGTCCTCCTCGGGCGTGAACCAGCGGCCGACGAGCGGCCGCACGCCGAGGACCGGCATCAAGGTGGCGGTGATAACGCCGGCGCGCAGGCGGACCGGGTCGCCGTCTCCGGTGAGGACCGTCCCCCGGCCCGTGAAGCCGCCGACGCTGTCCATCACCTGATTCTGGTCGCGCCAGTCCACGTAGATCGGCATCGACGCGGGCGCCTGGGGCACCTCGGGCTGCACGTCGAAAACCATCACGAGGCGGGAGGGGTCGCGGAAGGGCAGCGGCTCGAGGAGCACGGCGTGCACCGCGCTGAAGACCGCCGTGTTGGCGCCGATGCCGAGCGCCAACGCCGCCACGGCCAGGGCCGCGAAGCCCGGGCTCCTTCGAATCGCGCGTGTGCCGAACCGCAAATCCTGCCAGAGCGTGTGCACGGTCGTCCTCCGGGCTGCAGAGAGGTCCGCCGGAATTGGACGAGATCGAGCGCCGTCGCGTTTGGCCGGGTCGCAGGCGTCCGGAGACGGCGAGATCCCTCACACTTGCCAGATAGCATCGATGTGATTAGTATCAGATTGATTCTATCGTGGACCGGCGCGCCGTGATGCGAGCGACCGCATGACTCCAGATCACCCTTCTCCGCTCAAGCCGATCGTCTTTCGCATCCTGCTCGTGCTCCTCGACGGGGAGCGACATGGCTGGGGCATCGTGCGGGAGCTCGAGCGACGGGCGGGGGGCTCGGTGAAGATCCTGCCGGGCAATTTGTACCGCTCCCTGCGTGAGATGCTGGCGGACGGCTTCATCGAAGAGTCGGCGCGGCGGCCGGACCCCGAGCTCGACGACGAGCGCCGGCGGTACTTCCGGGTGACCAGTCTGGGGCGCGCCGCCGCCCGGTCGGAGGCGGCCCGCCTCGAAGGGCTGGTGGCCGAGGCGCGTGCGCTGAAGCTGTTGCCGTCGAGGAAGTGAACGGATCTCCGGCCAGGAGACCAAGGTGGACCAAGGTGAGGCCCAGCGACTTCGCACGGCGAGCGTACCGCGTGCTGCTGCTCGCCTACCCGCGCGCCGTCCGGCGGCAGTACGGCGACGACATGGCGCAGCTGTTCGCCGATCGACTGCGGGCGGCCGGCCGGCGACGCGAGCGCGCGTGGCTGTGGGCGCTCGCGGTTGCCGACGTGCTGCG
>JAHECP010000322.1 GCA_024641665.1 Acidobacteriota bacterium | reverse complement strand
AGGCGGTGGGTCAGCGAGCCGTTGACGGTCACGCCGCCGACCTCCGCCCGGAGCCCGTCGAGCAGCCGGTCGCGCAGCGCCGCCACCCGCGCGGCCTCGGCCGCCAGGCCCCCGGCCGCGATCGCCGCCGCGCGGCCGAACCCCACGATGCCGGGGACGTTGAGCGTGCCTGACCGCAGCCCGCGCTCGTGGCCGCCGCCGTCAATGAGCGGCTCGAGCGCGATGGGCGGCGTGCGCCGCGGGACGACCAGGGCGCCGACGCCCTTGGGCCCGTACAGCTTGTGCGCGGAGAGCGAGACCAGGTCCACGTCGAGCGCCCGCGCGTCGAACGGGACGGCGCCGGCCGCCTGCGCCGCGTCGGTGTGCACGAGCACGCCGCGCGCGCGCGCGATCGCGACCACCTCGGCGAGCGGTTGCAGCACGCCGATCTCGTTGTTGGCCGCCATCACCGACACGAGCACCGTGCGGTCGGTGAGAGCCGCGCGGAGCGCGGCGGGATCGAGGAGGCCGTCGCCCGCCACCGGCAGGTACGTGACGCGCCAGCCCTCGCGCTCGAGCCGCCGGCAGGGGTCGAGCACGGCCCGGTGCTCGGTGGTCACGGTGACGACGTGGTCGCCGCGCGCGCGGGCGGCGGCCGTCACACCCTTGATGGCGAGGTTGTTCGCCTCGGTGGCCCCGCTCGTGAAGACGATCTCGCGGGCGCCGGCGCCCACGAGCGCGCCCACCTGCCGGCGCGCCCGCTCGACGGCCTCCGCGGCGGCCCAGCCGTACGCGTGGGTGCGGCTCGCGGCGTTGCCGAACTCCTCGGTGAACCACGGCCGCATCGCCTCGACCACGCGCGGGTCGACCGGCGTCGTCGCGTGGTGGTCCATGTAGATGGGACGGCGGGGCATCTCGGGCTTCGGGCTCAGGGCTCAGGGCTCATCCGGCGTCAGTACTTGGGCTGGGTCGGATCCACGCGGTCGATCCACTCCAGGATGCCACCCTGCAGGTTGCGCGCGCGGGGGAACCCCTGGGCGCGCAGGAAGGCCGCCGCCTGTGCGCTGCGGGCGCCCGACCGGCAGACGAGGACGAGGTCGGTGTCGCGGGGCAGCTCGTGCGCGCGGTGCGGCAGGTCGCCGAGCGGAATCTCGCGCGCGCCCTCGATCCGGCAGATGGCGATCTCGTACGGCTCGCGCACGTCCACGACCGCCACGTCGCCGCACGCGAGCCGCGCGTTCAGGTCCTCGGCCGAGATGTCGCCGTCGATGGCGGCCGCGCCGGCCGCGGGCGGCGCGGCGGCCGGACCGTCGCAGACCGCCTCGTAGTCCACGAGCTCGCGAATCGTCGGATGGTCGCCGCACACGGGGCAGCCGGGGTCGCGCGCGAGCTTCAGCTCGCGGAAGCGGAGGCGCAGCGCGTCGTAGACGAGGAAGCGCCCGACGAGGGGCTCGCCGACGCCGAGCACCAGCTTGATCGCCTCGGTCGCCTGGAGCGTGCCGATGACGCCCGGCAGCACGCCCAGCACGCCGCCCTCCGCGCAGCTCGGGATGAGGCCGGGCGGCGGCGGCTCGGGGTGCAGGCAGCGGTAGCACGGGCCGCCGGGCACGGCGAAGACCGACACCTGGCCCTCGAAGCGGAAGATGCTGCCGTACGCGTTCGGCGTGCGCGTGAGCACGCAGGCGTCGTTCACGAGGTAGCGCGTGGCGAAGTTGTCGGTGCCGTCCACGACCACGTCGTAGGCGGCAACGATCGCCAGCGCGTCGGCCGACGACAGCCGCGTCGGGTGAGGTTCGAGTCGCACGTGCGGGTTGAGCGCATGGAGCCGCGCCGCAGCCGACTCGAGCTTCGCGCGGCCCACGTCGGGCGTGCCGTGCACGATCTGGCGCTGGAGGTTGCTGACGTCCACCGCGTCGAAGTCCACCAGCCCGAGTGTGCCCACGCCGGCCGCGGCCAGGTAGAGCGCCGCCGGCGAGCCGAGGCCGCCGGCCCCGACGACGAGCACGCGCGCCGCCTTCAGGCGCCGCTGCCCGTCCACGCCCACCTCGGGCAGCGTCAGATGGCGCGCGTAGCGCTGGTACTCCTCGCGCGTGAGGTCGGGCAGGCCGGCCGGCGCGGCGGCCCCGCGATCGGGATGGTGCTCCATGCGATCGGCTCGAAGACTGGATCCACCTCGATTATAGCGGGCAACGGGGACGGGAGCGTTGACAGGCCCCCATCCGCCACATATTCTGCCTGTCTGATTGCGCGACCCGCGGCGTCGCGGCCGCCGCGCGCGCGCCCGCACCCATGAACCTCGCCTCGCTCGCCATCGGCCTCGTGTTGGGCCTCGCCGCCGGCCTCCTGCTCTGGTTCTCCGCGCGCGCGAAGGACGCCGAGCGCCGCGTGCGCCTGGACGAGCTGACGCGCCGCGGCGACCAGCTCACCGCGACGCTCGCCGAGCGCGAGCGCGCGCTCGGCGAGACGCGGCAGGAGACGGGACGGGCGCGCGAGGAGGCGGCGCGCCTCGCGGCCGCGCTCGACGCCGAGCGCCGGACGGCGGCCGAGAAGCTCGCCGTGCTCGAGGGCGCGGGCGCGAAGCTCCGCGAGGCGTTCGAGGCGCTCTCCTCGGAGGCGCTGCGCCGCAACAACCAGACGTTCCTCGAGCTGGCGCGGGCGTCGCTCGGCGAGTTCCAGCAGCAGGCCGTGACCGACCTCGATGGCCGCCAGAAGGCAATCGCCGAGGTCCTGGCGCCGGTGAAGGAGTCGCTCGCGCGCGTGGACCTGCAGCTGCAGGAGGTCGAGAAGCAGCGCGCCGGCTCCTACGCGTCGCTCGTCGAGCAACTCAGAGGGCTGGCGTCCGCGCAGCAGCACCTGCAGACGGAGACCGGCCACCTGGTCCGGGCGCTGCGCTCGCCGAACGTGCGGGGCCACTGGGGCGAGCTGCAGCTGCGCCGCGTGGTGGAGCTCGCCGGCATGGAGCCCTACTGCGACTTCGTCGAGAAGGAGTCGGCCAGCACGGAGGACGGCGAGCGGCGGACGCCCGATCTCGTCGTCCGCATGCCCGGCGGCCGCCAGATCATCGTGGACTCGAAGGTGCCGACCGACGCCTACATGCAGGCGGTCGAGGCCGAGACCGACGCGGCGCGCGAGGCCCGGCTGAAGGACCACGCCCGCCAGGTGAAGAGCCACATCACCGGCCTGAGCGCCAAGGCGTACTGGGACCAGTTCCAGCCGACGCCCGAGTTCGTGTTCATGTTCCTGCCGGGCGAGACGCTGCTCGGCGCGGCGCTGCAGGCGGATCCGACGCTGCTCGAGTACGGGCTGGCGCGCCGCGTGATCCCGGCCACGCCGCTCACCCTCATCGCCCTGCTGCGCGCGGTCGCGTTCGGCTGGCAGCAGGAGCAGATCGCCGCCAACGCGCAGGAGATCGGCGAGCTCGGCCGGCAGCTCTACGACCGGCTGCGCGTGCTCGGCGAGCACTTCGAGGCCGTGGGCGACAGCCTGGGCAAGGCCGTCGACGCCTACAACCGCGCGGTCGGCTCGCTCGAGAGCCGCGTGCTCGTCACCGCGCGCCGGCTCAAGGACCTCGGCGTCCGCGGCGCCGAGGAGCTGCCCGTCGTCGAGACGCTCGAGATCACCCCCCGCGCGCCGCGCGCCCCGGAGCTGACGGGGCTCTTCGGTGAGGAGGAGTAGCGGCTCACTTGAGGAGCGCGGTGAGCGTCACGCGCGCGCGGATCTCCAGGTTGCCCGCCACGATGGGCGGCGGCGCGGCGCTCGGCGCCGCCGCGCGCATCGCCATCGCCAGCTGCGGGCGCGGCGAGACCTCGGCGCCGGGCTCCTCGATCCGCAGCAC
>JAHECP010000142.1 GCA_024641665.1 Acidobacteriota bacterium | reverse complement strand
CGCGCGGTCGATCGGCGTGGCCGGCGGCGTGTCGGCCAACAGCCGGCTGCGCGCGGACCTCGAGGCGCGCGGCCGCGCCGCGGGGCTGCCGGTGTTCGTGCCGCCGCTCGCGCTCTCGACCGACAACGCCGCCATGATCGCGGCCGCGGGGCTCCGGCGCCTCGGCGCCGGCGTGAGGGCGGGGCCCGACCTGAACGCCCAGGCGAGTTTGCCCTTGTAAGGGCGACGGTGTGTCGCCCGGCCGTCACGCGACGCGTCGCCCGGCCGGGGTGCGCCGTGCCGCCCGCCAGGAGTCGCCCATGACCTTCCACACCGAGTACCTTTGGTTCAACACGAAGGCGCGCCGGGAGTTCGTCCGCATCACCGACGAGGTCGCGGCCATCGTCGCCACGAGCGGCATCCAGGAGGGCTTCGCGCTGGTCTCCGCGATGCACATCACGGCGGCCGTGTACGTGAACGACTGGGAGGACGGGCTCATCCGGGACTTCCAGGACTGGCTGGAGAAGCTGGCGCCGGCCGGTCTGGACTACCGGCACCACCGGACGGGCGAGGACAACGGCGACGCGCACCTCAAGCGGACGATCATGGGGCACCAGGTCATGCTGCCCGTCACCAAGGGCCGGCTCGACCTCGGCCCGTGGGAGCAGGTCTTCTACGCCGAGTTCGACGGCCGCCGGCGCAAGCGGGTCGTCGTGAAGGTGATGGGCGAGTAGTGCGCGCCTATCCCGCGCGGCCGATCGTCGGCGTCGGCGCCGTGGTGTTCGTGGACGGCCGCGTCGTGCTGGTCCGGCGCCGGCACCCGCCGCTCGCGGGCGAGTGGAGCCTGCCGGGCGGCGCCCTCGAGCTCGGCGAGGCGCTCGCGGCGGGCGTCGCGCGCGAGGTGCTCGAGGAGACCGGGCTCGCCGTGGAGACGGGACCGATCGTCGAGGTGCTCGACCGGGTGCTGCTCGACGCGCGCGGCCGCGTGCAGTACCACTACGTGCTCGTGGACTACCTGTGCCGCGCCGTCGGCGGCCGTCTGGCGCCCGGGTCGGATGCCAGCGACGTGGCGCTGGCCGACCCGGCCGATCTGGCGGCGTACGATCTGACCCCGGAGGCCGCCGCCGTCATCGCGAAGGCGTGGCGTGTCGACGGGCGCCCGGGCGGACCCGAGGCGCCGGCGTCGCGTTGACAACCGCGAAACGCGCGGGGTAACGTCTCGACGAGTGTCACCGCGCACCCCAATCCTCTACGATTCCCTCTCCGGCGCGCGTGCCGGCGTCACTGCCGATCCGAGGCCGGTACCATGACGATGACCCGAGAGGCCGCCTGGGCCCTGCTGACCGAGTACACGCAGAACGAGAACCTGCTGAAGCACGCGCTGGCGGTCGAGGCGGCCGTGCGTGGCTACGCGCGGCTCTGGGGTGAGGACGAGGAGGCGTGGGGCGTGGTCGCGCTGCTGCACGACTTCGACTACGACCGCTGGCCCAGCCTGGAGGACCACCCGTTCCGGGGCGCCGAGATCATGCGCGAGCGCGGCTACCCCGAGTGGGTCGTCCGCGCCATCCAGTCGCACGCCGACCACACGGGTGTCGCGCGGGAGAGCCGCCTCGAGCACGCGCTGTTCGCGTGCGACGAGATGGCCGGGTTCGTCACGGCGGCCGCGCTCGTGCGGCCGTCGAAGAGCGTGCTCGACCTCGAAGCCAAGTCGGTGCTGAAGCGCATGAAGGAGAAGGCCTTCGCGCGCGCCGTGAGCCGCGACGATCTGCGGCGGGGCGCCGAGGAGATCGGCCTGCCGCTCGACGAGCACGTCGCCAACGTCATCGCGTTCATGCGGGCGCAGGCCGACGCGCTGGGCCTGCGCGGGAACGCGTAGCGGCGACCGGCGCGCGCCCGGGCGAGAACCCCCCGAGCCGGGAATTCGTATCCTACGAACGGAGCGCACCACGGATCAGCCAGCCGCGGGCGGGGTGTCCAGGAGAGAGATGGCCGAGTCGTCTGCCGTCGTCCAGCTCGACCACGTGACCGTGACCTACGGCGCGAATCGCGCGCTGCGCGACGTCAGCGCCGTGTTCCGGCCGGGCGCGGTGGGGCTGCTCGGCCCGAACGGCGCCGGGAAGAGCACGATGCTCAAGGCGCTCCTGGGCTTTGTAAGGCCCGACCAGGGCACGATGCACGTGCTGGATCTCGACGTCGCGCGAGAGCCGCTGGCCATCCGCGCGCGCCTCGGGTACATGCCGGAGACCGACGCCCACATTCCGGGCATGAACGCCGTGTCGTTCGTGGCCTACTGCGGCCAGCTGGCGGGGCTGCCCTCGGTGGACGCGATGCAGCGGGCGCACGAGGTGCTCTACTACGTGGGCCTTGGCGAGGCGCGGTACCGCAACGTCGAGACCTACTCGACCGGCATGAAGCAGCGGATCAAGCTGGCGCAGGCGCTGGTGCACGATCCCGATCTCCTGTTCCTCGACGAGCCGACCAACGGCATGGACCCGAAGGGGCGGCAGGAGATGCTCGATCTGATCCGCGACCTCGCGCACAACAAGAACGTCAACCTGATCCTCTCGTCGCACCTGCTGCCCGATGTCGAGTTCACCTGCGAGCACGTCGTCGTCATGGACAAGGGAACCGTGGTCACGCAGGGGCCCATCCAGGACCTGAAGGCACCGCGGGGGCAGGTCTACGAGCTGCGGGTGAAGGGCGACGAGGCGGCGTTCCTGGAGACGCTGCGCGCGGCGGGGATGGAGTGCCACGCCACCGACGAGGACGTGATGCGCGTGTTCGTGCCCAACGGCCAGAACCAGCGCGCGCTGTTCGCGCTGGCGACCCGGGAGGGCGTGCAGGTCAGGCACCTGAAGCCGAGCGTCCCGACGCTCGAGGACGTGTTCGCCAAGGCGATCGGAGAGGAATAACCGGCCCCTGGCCTCTGGCCTCCGGCCCCCGGTTCCGCGTATGCCCATCCACGACCAGAGCTACCGCCGCTACGGCGGACACCGCGAGGCGCTGGGGCGCGCCTGGACGGTGATCGCCTGGGCGGGCATCCGCTCGATGATCGGCAAGCGCAAGTTCCTGGCGCTGCTCATCTTCGCGTGGATCCCCTTCATCGTCCGGGCGGTGCAGATCTACATCGCGGCCAACTTCCCGCAGGCGTCGATCCTGGCGCCGACCGCCGAGACCTTCCGCCAGTTCATCGAGCAGCAGGGCGTGTTCGTCTTCTTCGTGACGATCTACGTCGGTGCCGGGCTGATCGCGAACGATCGGCGGGCGAACGCGCTGCAGATCTACCTGTCGAAGCCGCTCATGCGCGTCGAGTACATCGCCGGGAAGCTGGCCGTGCTGATGGCGTTCCTGCTGCTGGTCACCTGGGTGCCCGGCATCCTGCTGCTCCTCCTGCAGGTGCTCTTCGCCGGCAGCTTCTCGTTCCTGAGGGCGAACCTGTTCCTGTTCCCGGCGCTGACGCTGGCGTCGTTCCTCCAGGTGATCGTGGCGTCGTTCACCATGCTGGCGCTGTCGTCGCTGTCGAACAGCTCGCGCTACGTCGCCATCCTGTACGCGGGCGCCGTGTTCTTCACCGAGGCGATGTTCGGCGCGCTCACCGCCATCACGGGGAGCACGGCCGTGTCGTGGGTGTCCTTCTCGGCCAACCTGGCGCAGGTCGTGGACGTCATCTTCCGCTTGAAGCCGCGCTACGACACGCCGGTGCCGGTCTCGCTGCTGGTCATCGTCGCCCTGATCGCGCTGTCGATCTCGGTGCTCGAGCGGCGCGTGCGCGGCGTGGAGGTGGTGACGTGAGCGCCCCGGTGATCACCACCGATCACGTGTCGAAGTGGTACGGGCAGGTCATCGGCCTGAACGACGTGAGCGTGGCCGTGCCGCCCGGGGTGACCGGTCTGCTCGGACCCAACGGCGCGGGCAAGTCCACCCTGCTCAAGCTCATCACCGGGCAGCTCAAGCCGAGCAAGGGCGACGTGCGGGTGCTCGGCGAGCCCATCTGGCGCAACCCGCGGCTCTACTTCCGCATCGGCTTCTGCCCCGAGCAGGACGCGTTCTACGAGCGCATGACCGGGTTCGAGTGGCTGATGGCGCTCGTGCGCCTCAACGGCTACGACGAGAAGGCCGCCGAGGCCGCCACGCGCCGGGCCCTCCAGACGGTGGACCTCGTCGAGGCGGCCGACAAGAAGATCGGCGCCTACAGCAAGGGCATGCGGCAGCGCGTCAAGCTCGCCCAGGCCATCATCCATGACCCGGACCTGCTGATCCTCGACGAACCGCTCGGCGGCATGGACCCGCTCGGACGCCGCAAGACGATCCGCCTCATCCGCGACTGGGGCCGGCAGGGCAAGAGCGTCATCGTGTCGAGCCACATCCTGCACGAGATCGAGGCGATGACCTCGAACATCCTCCTGATCAACAACGGCCGGATCCTGGCCGAAGGAGACGTGCACCAGATCCGCGACCTCATCGACGAGCACCCGCACACGGTGTTCATCCGGGCGGCCGACCCGCGCGGCCTCGCCCGGGCGTTCCTCGAGCGCGACGACGTCCTCAGCCTCCGGTTCGAGGAGGGCGCGATGGTGGTCGAGACCGGCCGCCCCGACACCTTCTACGCCCGGCTGACGGACCTCGCCGCCTCGGGCGAATACGGCGACATCGCGGAGGTCACCTCGCCCGACGACAACCTCCAGGCGGTGTTCCAGTACCTGGTGAAGACCTAGGAATCTGTCCGAGTAATCCGATGCGCGAAAAACCGACCTCACAGAATGCGCCAGGATCGACGATCGACAGGTCGGGAGGGGTTTCGCTATCCCCTGAAATGACCCGTTTCGCGGTTACTCGGACACGCTCCTAGACGGAAAAAGGACGGAAAAAGGGGACGGGAGCCTTTTTCCGGGAGGCTCAGGGAAAAAGGCTCCCGTCCCCTTTTTCCGGAGACGACGATGACCGAGACACCAGCCGCGCCGGCGCCGCCGACCCCCCGGGCGCCGGGGTTCCTCCAGGCGTCGCTGCGTATCATGGATCTGTCGATCGGGCAGATGCTCTGGTCGCGCCGCACCATCTTCATGGCGCTGGTCGTGTGCGGCCCGGTCGTCATCGCCCTGGTCATCCGGCTCATCACCTCGCTCGGGGTGCCGACCCGGATCAACGGGGCGGCGATGACCGGCCCGGCCATCTTCGGCCTGATGATCTGGATCTTCTACCTGCGGTTCACCGTGCCCGTGCTCGGGGTCTTCTACGGGACGGCGCTCATCGCCGACGAGGTGGACGACAAGACCATCACCTACCTCTTCACGCGCCCGATCCCGCGCGGCGCCGTCCTGGTGGGGAAGTACCTGGCGTACCTGGTCGCGACCGGGTTCGTCGTGCTGCCGTCGGTGGCGCTCGTCTACCTGCTGATCGTGCCGATCAACGGCTCGCTCGGGACGTCGTTCCTCGCCTTCGTCAAGGACTTGGTGCTGCTGGCCGTCGGCTTGGCGGTCTACGGCGCCCTGTTCGCCTTCATCGGCGCCTGGTTCAAGCGGCCCCTGCTCATCGGCCTCATCTTCGTGTTCGGCTGGGAGCAGGCCGCCCTGGCCTTTCCGGGCTACCTCAAGCGCTTCACCGTGGCCTATTACCTGCAGGGGCTCGTGCCCCACGCCATGCCGCAGGACAGCGTGCTCAGCCTCGTGCAGGCCATCGTGCGGCAGACGCCCTCGCTCGGCAGCGCCGTGCTCTGGCTGATCGTGATTTGGGTCGTGACGCTCTATCTGGCGAGCCGGATGGTCGAGCGCCGGGAGTACGTGCTCGATCAGTAGGTCGAACGACAGAAGTTTTGATTATTCAAACTGTTCGGTTGTGGGAAGAGTGTCCGAAGCCGGGAACTTTCGGCCGCTCAGATCGGTATAATTCACTAGAGGTTCGGCTCCTATGACCAAGAGGACTCGATATTTCCTCGTCGGCGCGGCTGCAATACTGGTGGTTGGCCTCTGCACGGGCCTCGTGGCCTACTACAGCGGTGGTCTTGCCTCGCTGTCGGCGGCACAGACGGGACCGTCCGAGCTCACCTACGTGCCGGCCGACGCGGCCATCGTGGCCTACGCCAACGTCCGGGAGGTGATGACCTCGCAGTTTCGCGAGCGGTTCCGGCAGGCGATGCCCCAGCCCGACGAAGGGCGCAACGAGCTCCTGAAGGAGACCGGCATCGACGTCGAGCACGACATCGACCACGTGGTGGCGTGCGTTTTGCCCAAGGACGGCGAGGACGGCGGGCTGGTGGTGGCGCGGGGCCGGTTCAATCCGACCCAGCTCGAGTCGCTGGCCCGCGAGCACGGCGCGGTCGTCGAGGACTACCGCGGCAAGCGGCTCCTCGTCGCCCAGAGCCACGACGGCCACCGGCAGCCGACGCTCGCGTTCCTCGACCCGGGCCTGGTGGCCATCGGCGACGAGGTGTCCATCAAGAGCGCGATCGACGCCGAGATGGGCGGCCACAGCGTGCTGAGCAACGACGAGCTGATGGGCCTGGTGAAGGACGTCGACTCGAGCGCCAGCGCGTGGGCGGTCGGACGGCTGGACGTCCTGCGGGCGAAGGCGCACCTCCCCGAGGAGGTCGAACGGCAGCTGCCCCCCGTGAAGTGGTTTGCGGCGACCGGCCGGGTGGACGGCGGGCTGAGCGGCACGTTGCGCGCCGAGGCGCGGGACGAGCAGGCGGCCGACAACCTGCGCGACGTGGTTCGGGGCTTCTTCGCGCTGGCGCGGATGCAGGCCGGCTCCGACCCGAAGGTGGCCGCGCTGCTGCAGACGCTGCAGCTCTCGGGTACCGGCACCACCGTGCAGGTCTCCTTCACCGTGCCGGCCGAGGTCTTCGAGCTGCTCGCCAAGGCCCACAAGGCAGGCCAGTAGGCGGCCTCCCGCCGCCGGGAACCCTCGACGAGGCCGGGTCGCGAGACCCGGCCTCGTCGCGTTTTGCGGGCCCGATCGCGGCGGCGTGGCCCGCACGGTCTTGACTATCCCGGATCAGCCCCCTACACTTCGCGGACGAGGTGACCTAGTCGTGGCCGAGTTCGTCTTCTTCTACGGCACGCTCATGGCGGGGTTCGACCGGCGGCGCCGGCTGGGCATCGACGAGATGCTCCACTACGCCGGCCGCGGATCGATCGAGGCCGCGCTCTACGATCTGGGCATCTATCCCGCCGCCGTGCCGACGGCCGGCAGCCGTGTCTGGGGCGAAGTGTTCGAGACCGACGCGATCGACAACGTGCTCTCGGCGCTCGATCAGATCGAAGGCTACCGGAGCGGCGACCCCGACGGCAGCCTCTACGTGCGCGAGAAGGTGCCCGCCAGCCTTCCCGACGGCCGGACCGTCGAGGCCTGGGCCTACTTCTACAACGCGCCGCTCGGCCAGGCGCTGCTCATCCCCTCCGGCGACTATCTCGAGCACGTGCGGGCCCGCTGAGCCGGTCGCCCGGTACGGCCCGGCTCGACGGGTCGTGGACGCCGGCGTCCCGTCCCCTTCCGCGAGGATCCGTCCCATGTCGATCAGACTCCCCCTCGTCCTCTCGCTCGTGGCCACGCTCGGCGTCGCGGCACCCGCGCTCGCGCAGGCGCCCGAGCTCGATCCCCGAATCGAGAAGCTCTCATGGAGCTGGCGCGGGTGTTCGCCCAGAGCGGCATCGACTTCGACGCGACGCTCGTGTTCATCACCTTCGCCGGAGAGGAACAGGGGCTCGTCGGCGCCCAGGCCCACGCCCAGCGCGCCGAGACGGAGAAGCTGCCCATTGAAGCGGTGTTCAACAACGACATGGTGGGCAACCCGGCCGGCGGCAACGGCCTCGCCGACACCGCGAGCGTGCGGGTCTTCTCCGAAGGACCGGAAGACTCGCCGTCGCGGGAGCTGGCGCGCTACATCCGGCGCTGGGCCGCCCGCTACGTCCCGTCCGACGTGGTGCGCCCGATCGCCCGGCACGACCGCTTCGGCCGCGGCGGCGACCACACGGCGTTCAACCAGCACGGTTTCGCGGCGGTGCGGCTCACCGAGGCGCGCGAGAACTACGAGCGGCAGCACTCGGTGGAGGACACCGTCGTCGACTACGGCTACCTGACGCGGAACGCGCGGGTGAACGCCGCCGTGGTTGCGACGATGGCGCTGGCGCCGCCGGCCCCGCGGGTGGCGGACGACCGCGGCCGGCCCATGCTGGGCCGCCAGCCCGCGGGCTACGACGCCCAGCTGCGCTGGACCGCCTCGCCGGGCGCCGTCGGCTACCGCGTCTTCTGGCGGGAGGCCTGGACGCCGGACTGGCAGCACGAGGTGGCCATCGGCAACGTGACCGAATACGTCCTGCCGGACGTCTCGATCGACGACTACGTGTTCGGCGTGGCGGCCGTCGGCCCGGACGGGCACGAGAGCGTCGTGTCGGCGTACGTGAACCCGCCGAGGGCGGAAGGGCGCGTCACGCTGAAGTGAGCTAGAAGCCCTTGCGGCTCTCGTTGATGGCGTCGAGGAAGGCTTCGATGGCGACGCGGGCGTGTTCGCTCGGCTCCACGAACTCGACGCCGGCGCGGTAGACGACCCGCTCCTCCTCGACGTCGGCGATGCGGCAGTGGACGATGCGGCCCTTGACGATGACCGAGCGGGTGCCGAGCGACAACCGGAAGTCGTGCAGCGAGTCGAGCTGAAGCGGAAAGGCCGTCTCCACCTGCGCGCCGCCGCGGCTCACCTCGGTCACGGTCATCGGCTGGAACACCATGACCTCCCCCCGAAGCTCGCCGAGGATCGTGATGCGTGGACCCTCCCGGCGGTCGTCTGCGCCCATTGAGCGCGCACTATAGCATACGGCGCCCGCGATCCGGGCCCGCCGGCGCGCCGGCCGTCCGCCTGGGGCGCTGTCGTCCCTCCACACGTGACGGTGGTCGTGCGTCCGTCGGAGGCCGTGGGGAGGACGCATCTGCTATGATCAACGGGCTATGCCCGCAACGGAGGTCGTGATTCTGAGCGCGCGTCGTACGCCGATCGGGCGTTACGGCGGGTCCCTTCGGAACGTGCATCCCGCCGAGCTCGGCGCGGTCGCCGCCCGTGCCGCCCTGGCGGATGCTGGCGTCGACCCGGCCTCGGTCGGCGACGTCCTCTTCGGCCACGGCCGCCAGGCGGGCTCGGGCCCGAATCCCGCCCGGCAGGTGGCCAAACGCGCCGGCCTGCCGCCGACGGTACCCGCCCAGACCCTCAACAAGGCCTGCGCCTCGGGGATGCAGACGGTCGCGACCGGCGCCCAGGAGATCCTCCTGGGCGAGATCGACGTCGCGCTCTGCGGCGGCATCGAGTCGATGAGCCGCATGCCGTACCTAATCGACTCGGAAGACGCCCGCTGGGGCCACCGGATGGGCGATTTCGCGCTCGTCGACGCCATGTACCGCGACGGCTTCTTCTGCCCCCTGGCCGAAATGATCATGGGCGAAACGGCCGAGGTGCTCGCGCGGCAGTACGGCATCACCCGCGAGGAATCGGACGCGTACGCGCTCGAGAGCCAGCAGCGCGCCGAGGCCGCCATCAAGGCCGGGCGCCTCGCCGACGAGATCGTGCCGGTCACGGTGCCGGGCCGGAAGGGCGAGACCGTGGAGATCGCCCAGGACGAGCACCCGCGCTTCGGCACGACCCTGGACACGCTCCGAAGGCTCGCGCCGGTCTTCGGCGAGGTCGACGGGCACCCCGGCATCATCACGGCCGGCTCGTCGTCGGGCATCACGGACGCCGGCGCGGCCCTGGTCATCGCCAGCGCGGCGCGCGCCCGCGCGTTCGGCGGCGCGCCGCTCGCCCGGATCGTCGGCTGGGCGTCGGCGGGCGTGGACCCGCGGCTGATGGGCATCGGCCCGGTTCCGGCCGTGCGGCGGCTCCTCGAGCGCACGGGCCTCGCGCTGGACGACTTCGATCTCGTCGAGCTGAACGAAGCGTTCGCGTCCCAGGTGCTGGCGGTGCTGCGCGAGCTGCCCATTCCGCGGGACCGGATGAACGTGAACGGCGGCGCCATCGCGCTCGGCCACCCCATCGGCTGCACCGGCGCGCGGATCCTGGTGACGCTGCTGCACGAGATGCGACGGCGGCAGGCGCGGCTCGGCCTCGCCACGCTGTGCGTCAGCGGCGGCATGGGCATGGCCATGGCCGTCGAGAGAATGTCCACGGAAGTCGCCACGGAAGTCGCCACGGAAAGCAACTTGTCATGTCGAAACGCATTGCGGTGATTCCCGGCGACGGGATTGGCAAGGACGTGACGGTGGAGGCCGTCAAGGTGATTCGGGCCGTGGCCGAGGTGTTCGGCCAGGCGTTCGACCTCCACGATCTCCCGTACGGCGCCGACTACTATCTCGAGACCGGCATCAGCATGCCGCCCAACGGCTACGCGATGCTGCGCGACGAGTTCGACGCGATCTACATCGGTGCCCTCGGCGACCCGCGCATCCCCGACATGCGCCACGCGCGCGACATCCTGCTCGGCACGCGCTTCGAGCTCGACCTCTACGTGAACCACCGCCCCGTGCGCCTGCTGGACGCCCGGCTGTGCCCGCTCAAGGACCGCGGGCCCGACGATGTGAACTTCGTCGTGTTCCGGGAGAACACCGAGGGGCTCTACGTGAATATCGGCGGGCGCTTCAAGGCGGGGACGCCCGACGAGATCGCCGTGCAGGAGGAGATCAACACCTACAAGGGCGTGCACCGCATCATCCGGCACGCCTTCGAGTACGCGCGGGCCCACGGGCTGACCAAGGTGTGCATGGCCGACAAGAGCAACGCGCTCACGCTCGGCCACGCGCTCTGGCAGCGCGTGTTCGCCGGGGTGGCGGGAGAGTACCCGGGCATCGAGCCGATCCACCTCTACATCGACGCGCTGGCCATGCAGATGGTGAAGAACCCGGCGCAGTTCCAGGTGATCGTCACCAACAACATGTTCGGCGACATCGTCACGGACCTCGGCGCGCAGATTCAGGGCGGGCTCGGCATGGCGGCGTCGGGCAATCTGCACCCCGGCCGGACGTCCATGTTCGAGCCGGTGCACGGCTCGGCGCCGAAGTACGCGGGGAAGAACGTCGCGAACCCGATCGGCGCGATCCTGTCGGCCGCCCTCATGCTCGAGTACCTGGGCTGCGAGCGCGAGGCGGCCGCCGTCGAGGCCGCGGTCAAGAGCGCCGTGCAGGCGGGCGAGGGCCCGGCCGAGATCGGCGGCGCCCTCGGCACGAAGGAGACGGGCGACGCCATCGTCGCGCGACTGAGGAAGAACTAGATCAGGGGTCAGGGGTCAGGGGTCAGGGGTCAGGAAGAGCGTCCTGCCGCGCTGCCACAGCGTGACAGTGTGACAGAAGCTCTTCCTGACCCCTGACCTGCTGACCGCTGACCCCTGATCCCTGAAGGAGCACCGATGCCCATGCGACCAGATGTCTACATCCTCGGCGGCGCGCGCACGCCGATGGCCGAATACGTCGGCGCGCTGAAGGACGTCTCGGCCCTCGAGTTGGGCGCCATCGCGGCGCGCGCGGCGTTCGAGCGGACGGGCGTGAAGCCGGACTGGGTGGACCACGTCGTGTTCGGCAACGCGCTGCAGACCAGCGCCGACGCGATCTACGGCGCGCGGCACATCGGCTTGAAGGCGGGCGTGCCCGTCGAGGTGCCGGCGCTCACGGTCAACCGCCTGTGCGGGTCCGGGATCCAGGCGGCCGTGAGCGGCGCGCAGCTCATCCTGCTCGGCGAGGCGGATCTCGTCCTCGCCGGCGGCACCGAGAATATGAGTCAGGCGCCGCACGTCATCCGCGGCGCGCGCAGTGGGCTGAAGCTGGGCCAGGCGAAGCTCGAGGACTACCTGTGGGAGTCGCTCCTCGATTCGTACTGCGGCTGCACGATGGCCGGCACCGCGGAGAACTGCGCGCGGAAGTACGGCATCACGCGCGAGGAGCAGGACGCCTTCGCGCTGCGCAGCCAGCAGCTCGCCCACCGCGCGTGGACCGAGGGCCGGCTGGCCGAGGAAGTGGTGCCCGTCGAGATCAAGTCGCGCAAGGGCGTCACGCGCTTCGCGCAGGACGACCACATGCGGCCCGAGACGACCATGGAGGGACTCGCGAAGCTGCCCCTGGCCTTCTCGAAGGACGGCTTCGTCACGGCCGGCAACGCCAGCGGCATCGTCGACGGCGGCGCGGCGCTCGTCCTCGCCTCGAAGACGGCCGTCGAGAAGCACGGGCTGAAGCCCCTTGGCCGGCTCACCGGCTGGGCGGCCGCCGGCGTGGAGCCTTCCCTGATGGGCATGGGACCGGTGCCGGCGACCCGCCAGGTGCTGGCCAGGACCGGGCTCGGCCTCGACGCGATCGATCTCATCGAGGTGAACGAGGCCTTCGCCGGGCAGTACCTGGCCGTGGAGCAGGAGCTGGGCCTCGACCGGGACAAGGTCAACGTGAACGGCGGCGCGATCGCGCTCGGCCATCCGCTCGGCATGACCGGCACGCGGCTGCTGCTCACGCTCCTCCTCGAGCTCCGCCGGCGCGGGAAGGCGCGGGGGCTGGCCACGGCCTGCATCGGCGGCGGACAGGGGATCGCGGCGATCATCGAGACGGTCTGAACAGGGTGCACGGCGGTGCACCGGGTGCACCGCCGTGCAGGCCGTCGCGGGCGTCCCACGCTGGCCGCACTCACCGGATCGTTGTGGCGAGTCAGCGTTGCGAGCGATGAGCGAGCGATGGCAGGCCGTGGGGGTGGGGCCCCACGGCAGACTGAGAGAAGAAGAGCCATGCAGATCAAGACGGTCGGCGTGCTGGGATGCGGGTTGATGGGCTCGGGCATCGCGCAGGTGGCCGCGCAGGCCGGCTACAAGACCATCGTGCGCGAGGTGGAGCAGGGGCTGCTCGATCGCGGCTTCGGGCGAATCCAGAAGTTCCTGGCCGGGGGGGTCGAGAAGGGCAAGGTGACGCCGGACGAGCGCGACAAGGCGCTGGCGAACCTGACGGGCACGACGAGCGTCGACGACCTGAAGGGCTGCGACCTCGTGATCGAGGCCATCATCGAGAACCTGGACGAGAAGGCACGCGCCTACGAGGCGGTCGAGCGCGTGGTCGGCAGCCACGCGATCCTCGTGTCGAACACCTCGTCGCTGTGCATCACGGAGCTCGCGGCGCGGACGAAACGGCCCGACCGCTTCGGCGGCCTGCACTTCTTCAACCCTGTGCCCATCATGAAGCTCGTCGAGGTGGTCCGGGCGCTGACGACGACCGACGAGACCTACCAGGCGCTGTTCGGCTTCGCGCAGTCGCTGGGGAAGGAGCCCATCACTGCCCCCGACAAGCCCGGCTTCATCGTGAACCGCCTGCTCGTGCCCTACCTGCTCGACGCCATCCGCTCGTACGAGCACGGCCTCGGCACGCTCGAGGACATCGACAAGGGCATGCAGCTCGGCTGTGGCTACCCGATGGGGCCGTTCACGCTGCTCGACTTCGTCGGGCTCGACACCACGTACTACATCGCGAACATCATGTTCGAGGAGTACCGCGAGGCCGTGTACGCGCCGCCGCCGCTCCTCAAGCGCATGGTGCTCGCGGGCCGGCTCGGCCGGAAGAGCGGGCAGGGGTTCTACAAGTACTGAGATCAGCGGTCAGGAGTCAGCGGTCAGGAGTCAGCGGTCAGGAGTCAGGGGTCAGCGGCCAGGGGTGAGCCTCCTCTGGCCTCCTTGGCCCGCCGAAGCCCGACGGGCGAAGGCGGCCGGCCTCTGCGCTAAGATAGAGCCATGCAGGACCTGATTCGTCAGCTGCTCGCCGAGCTTGGCGAAGATCCGACCCGTGAGGGGCTGCTCGAGACGCCGAAGCGCGTCGAGCGATCGCTGCGGTTCCTCACGAGCGGCTACGAGGCCGACGTGGACTCGGTGCTGAACAACGCGCTGTTCGGCGTCGAGTACAACGAGATGGTCATCGTCAAGGACATCGACTTCTACAGCCTGTGCGAGCACCACTTGCTGCCGTTCTTCGGCAAGTGTCACGTCGCCTACCTGCCGAAGGGCAAGGTCATCGGTCTCAGCAAGCTCCCCCGTCTCGTCGAGGTCTTCGCGCGCCGGCTCCAGATCCAGGAGCGCCTGACCAGCCAGATCGCCGAGACGATCCGCGAGAAGATCGACCCGCTGGGTGTGGCCGTCGTCGTGGAGGCCACCCACCTCTGCATGTCGATGCGCGGGGTCGAGAAGCAGAACTCGTTCGCGGTGACGAGCGCCATGCTGGGGGTCTTCCGCGAGGACGCGCGCACGCGCCTCGAGTTCCTCGAGCTCATCAAGCATCGGATGCACGTGCCCGGCGTGGGCGAATTCCTGCCGGCTCCGAGCGGCGTCACCGACTGAGCCACTCAACCTCTCGATCGGAGCGCGTCGCGGTAGGGCACGGTCGAGGACCCGTGCCGCCCGAACCACACCGGACTGGTCGAAGACCCGCGTGACCCGAACCGCACCGCTCGGGTCGAAGACCTGCGCCACCCGAGCGCCGCAGATCGGTTGATATACTGTGGGCGATGACCTCACGACGCGTGTGGCGTCGCGCGCTCGCGTGCGGGCTCGCGGCGCTGGTGGCCGCGGCGACGGCCGGCGCGGCCGCCC
>JAHECP010000321.1 GCA_024641665.1 Acidobacteriota bacterium | reverse complement strand
CGCCGCCGAGCAGAACCGCCCGGCCGGCGCGGCCGCCGCGGCGCCCGTCACCGACGAGACGATCGACCTCGTGGTCCAGAAGGTCGTCGAGCGCCTGACGACCGCCGCCGTTCGCGAGACGGTCGTGGACGTGGCCGAGCGGCTCGTGCGCGAAGAGATCGCCCGCATCAAGAACGCCGCGCACTGATTCAGGCCGGGGCTGCGCCCCGGACACCGGCGCGGCGGGCCGTTCTTGCGGCCTTCCTTCCGAACCACTACGATTGACGGTTATGCCAGACGTCCCGCGACTTACCAGGCCGATTAGCGTGCCGGAGCGACCCGCGCTCGAAGGGCTCGAAGCGAAATGGCGCGACCGGTGGGAGGCCGACGGCCTCTACCGGTTCGACCGCTCGCGCCCGCGCGGCGAGGTCTACGCCATCGACACCCCGCCGCCCACGGTGAGCGGGTCCCTGCACATCGGCCACGTGTTCTCCTACACGCACACCGACGTCGTGGCGCGCTTCCAGCGCATGCGCGGCAAGGCGGTCTTCTATCCGATGGGCTGGGACGACAACGGTCTGCCGACCGAGCGCCGCGTGCAGAACTACTACGGCGTGCGCTGTGACGCGTCGCTGCCGTACGACCCGTCGTTCACGCCGCCGGCCAAGCCGTCCAAGCAGCCGATTCCCATCTCGCGCCCGAACTTCGTGGCGCTCTGCCACCGGCTGACCGCCGAGGACGAGCAGGCGTTCGAGCACCTGTGGCGGTATCTGGGGCTGTCGGTGGACTGGTCGACGACCTACGCGACGATCGGCCGCCGGGCGCAGCAGCTCTCGCAGCTCGCCTTCCTGCGCCTGCTCGCGCGCGACCTGGCGTACCAGCACGAGGCGCCCACGCTCTGGGACGTGGACTTCCGGACCGCGGTCGCGCAGGCCGAGCTCGAGGACCGCGAGCGCGAGGGCGCCTATCACCGCGTGCGGTTCGCCCGGCCCGACCAGCCGGCCGCGTCCGGGGCCGCGCGTCACGTGGAGGTCGAGACGACGCGACCCGAGCTGCTGCCGGCCTGCGTGGCGCTCGTCGCGCATCCCGATGACGAGCGCTACCGGCCGCTCTTCGGGCGGGAGGTGATTACGCCGCTCTTCGGCGCGCGTGTGCCGGTCAAGGCGCACCCGCTGGCCGACCCGGACAAGGGCACCGGCGTCGCCATGATCTGCACCTTCGGCGACGTGACCGACGTGACCTGGTGGCGCGAGCTGTCGCTGCCCGTGCGCGCCGTCATCGAGTCGAACGGCGCGCTGCGGCCGGTGACCTGGGGGGCGCCGGGCTGGGAGTCGGTCGATCCGGCGCGCGCGCAGCAGGCGTACGACCGGCTCGAGGGACTCTCGGCCGTGAAGGCCCGGGCGCGCATCGTGGAGCTGCTGGCCGAGGACGGCGCGCTCATCGGGGAGCCGCGGCCGGTCATCCACAACGTGAAGTTCTTCGAGAAGGGCGACCGCCCGCTCGAGATCATCACGAGCCGCCAGTGGTTCATCCGGACGATGGACTTCCGCGAGGCGCTGCTCGCGCGCGGGCGCGAGCTGACGTGGCACCCGTCCTACATGCGCGCGCGCTTCGAGAACTGGGTGAACGGGCTCGCGGGCGACTGGTGCATCAGCCGCCAGCGCTTCTTCGGCGTGCCGTTCCCGGTGTGGTATCCGCTCGCGGCGGACGGATCGGTGGACCACGGCCGGCCCCTCGTGCCCGACGAGCGCCGGCTGCCCATCGACCCATCCACCGATGTGCCCGACGGCTACACGGCGGACGAGCGGGGCCGGCCGGACGGCTTCGTGGGCGACCCCGACGTCATGGACACCTGGGCGACCTCCTCGCTCTCCCCGCAGATCGCCGCCGGCTGGGAGGAGGATCCGGAGCTCTTCGCCCGCGTCTTCCCGATGGACCTGCGGCCGCAGGCCCACGACATCATCCGCACGTGGCTCTTCTCGACCGTGCTGCGCTCGCACCTCGAGCACGACGCGCTGCCCTGGACCAACGCGGCGATTTCGGGGTTCGTCGTGGACCCGGACCGGAAGAAGATGTCGAAGTCGAAGGGCAACGTGGTGACGCCGCTCGGCCTGCTCGAGGAGCACGGCACCGACGGCGTGCGGTACTGGGCGGCGAGCGGCCGTCCCGGCGCGGACACCACCTTCGACACCGGGCAGATGCGCGTCGGGCGCCGCCTCGCGATCAAGATCCTCAACGCGTCGAAGTTCGTGTTGTCGAAGGCCGAGTCGATCGGCCCGGTCACGGCCGCCGTCGACCGCGGGCTGCTGACCTCGCTCGCGCAGCTCGTGCGGGACGCCACCGCCGACTTCGAGGCCTACAACTACGCGCGCGCCCTCGAGCGCACCGAGAGCTTCTTCTGGTTCTTCTGCGACAACTACCTCGAGCTCGTCAAGTCGCGCCGCTACGGCGACCACGGCGCGGAGGGCGCCGCCTCGGCCAACGGCGCCATGGTCGTGGCACTCGACGCCTTCCTGCGGCTCTTCGCGCCGTTCCTGCCCTTCGCGACCGAGGAGGCGTGGTCGTGGTGGCAGGACGGATCCGTCCATCGCGCGGCGTGGCCCACGGCCGACGCCATCCTTGCCGTCGCCGGCGACGACGACGGGCAGAGTGTGCGCGCCGTGGAGGTCGCCGCGCAGGTGCTGAGCGACGTGCGCAAGCGCAAGTCCGAGGCGCAGCGTCCGCTGAAGACCCCGGTGCGGCGCGCCGTCGTGAGCGGGCCGGCCGCCGACCTCGACGCGCTGGCGCTCGTCGAGGCCGACCTCAGGGCCGCGGGCATCATCGAACGGATCGAGACGCTCCCGGGCGACGTGCTCGCCGTGGACGCCGAGCTCGTCGAGGCCGAGACCCCGGGACGGGAGACCGGCGCGTGACGCCCGGCAGGGTCGAGCCGCTCGACCCGGGGCTGTACCGCGACCTCGTGCGCGCGGCGCTCGCCGAGGATCTCGGCTGCGGCGACGTCACCACGGCCGCAACGGTACCCCCTGCCACGGCGGCGCGCGGGGTCATCCTCGCGAAATCTCCGTGCGTCGTCGCCGGTCTGGCCGTGGCCGAGGAAACCTTCCGGCAGCGCGACCCCGCGGTGTGCTTTCGGGCGCGCCTTGCCGACGGCGACCGGTGCGAGCCGGGCGACGCGGTGGCCGAGGTGGTCGGCCGCGCCGTCCCGTTGCTCGAGGCCGAGCGCACGGCGCTCAACTTCCTGCAGCGCCTCTCCGGCATCGCGACGCTGACCCGCCGCTTCGTCGACGCGGCCGGCGGCCGTCTCGCCGTCCTCGACACGCGCAAGACGACGCCCACCTTGCGCGCGCTCGAGAAGTACGCGGTCCGCGCCGGCGGCGGCACCAACCACCGGATGGGCCTCGACGCGGCGATCCTCGTGAAGGAGAACCACGCGCGGCTCGCCGGCGGCATCGCCGCGGCGGTGGCGCGGCTGCGCGCCGCGGCCCCGCACCTGCCGCTCGAGGTCGAGGCGCAGGGCCTCGCGGAGGTGGATGAGGCGCTGGCCGCGGGCGCCGACACGATCCTGCTCGACAACCTGTCGCTCGAGGACACGCGCGCCGCCGTGGCGCGGTGCCGCGGCCGGGCCCGCACCGAGATCTCGGGCGGCGTGACCCTCGAGCGGCTGTCCCTGCTCGCCGCGACCGGCGCCGATTGCGTCTCGGTTGGCGCCCTCACGCACTCGGCGGCGGCGGCGGACCTGAGCTTCGAGCTGGAGGTCGCGCCGGCTCGCGGCTGAGGTGCGACGCGGACGCAGGGCTCGAGGCCTGGAGATGACCGTGCTGCCCCTCGATCTGGACGCGGCGCTGGCCCGCGTGGCCGCCCGGCGCGGCCCCTTCGGGCGCCGTCTGGTGTACCTCGCGGAGACC
>JAHECP010000141.1 GCA_024641665.1 Acidobacteriota bacterium | reverse complement strand
CCACAACGAGACCGTCGAGCGGCGCGTGCGCCGCCTGCTCGACCACGCGCCGGTGGCCTCGGCGGCCCCCTGGCTGCTCGCCGCGCGCGGCGTGGTGCCGCTCCTCGCGGCCGTCGCCGTCGCGGGCGCGCTCGACGCGCGTCTGCTCCAGCACGTCCAGCGCGTCGTCGAGTTCGTCGTCACGAGCCTGCCCTGATTCACCGCGTCTACGAGACCTGGTAGTAATTGCGCCCGGCGCGTACGCTGCCGACGGCGCGTCTTGTGCTCATACTCGCCGGAGGCCTTCCTGTGCTGCATCCCCTCATGGTCCGGACGCTCCTCGCTCATCTGCCGCACGCGGTCCCGCTGCTGGCCGTGCTGCTCGCGGCGGCACCCGCGCTGGCGCTCGAGGGCAGGGTCGTGCACAAGGCGACGGGCGCGCCCGTCGCCAACGCCGAAGTGTCGATCCTCGGTCTGCCGGGCGTCGCGTACACCGACGCCGAGGGCCGGTTCACGTGGCGACCCGATCCGTCGCCGCCCTTCGAGGTGCTCGTCATCCAGCCGGGCGGCCGGTTCATGCGGCCGGTGCTCGTCGAGCGGCTGGCCGGCGGGGTGCTGACGATCGCGGTGGCGCCGCTCGCCGACGAGGCCGTCACCGTGGTCGGCTCGGCGCCGAACATCGAGTCGACGCCGGGCGCCGGCACGGCCACGCTCTCGCGCGGCGAGATCCAGGAGCGCCAGTCCGCCAACCTGACCGAGACCGTCGAGACCGTCGCGGGCGTGTCGGTCGTGTCGGAGGGCCAGGCGGCGGTGCCGGCCATCCGCGGCCTCGCGCGCGGCCGCACGCTGATCCTGATCGACGGCGCGCGGGTGACCTCGGAGCGCCGTGTCGGCCCGAGCGCGACTTATCTCGATCCGTTCGCGCTCGAGAGCGTCGAGGTGTCGCGCGGGCCGGGCTCGGTCGCGTACGGCTCGGACGCGTTCGGCGGCGTGATCTACGCGCGCACGCGGCGCGTGGCGCCGGGCGCGCCGTTCGGTGTCCGCTTCCAGGGCGCGCTCGGCGCGGGCGTGCCCGAGCAGCATGTCGGGTTCGAGCTGTCGAAGGGGTTCGAACAGGGCGGCCTGCTCGCGCAGGCGTCGTATCGTCACGCGGGCGACTTCCGCAGCCCCGAGGGCGACGTGTTCAACTCGGGCTGGCGCGGCTCGAGCGTCCTCGTGCGGGGCGACCACGCGGTCGGCGCGGGCCTCTTCTCGGCCGGCTGGCAGAGCGACTTCGGCCGCGACATCGAGCGGCCGCGCAACAACTCGCTGAAGACCCGGTTCTTCTACCCGACGGAGGACTCGCACCGCTTCACGACGTCCTACGAGCTGAACCGCGAGGGACGCATCGATCACCTCGACGTGACGGCGTTCGCCGGCCGCTACGCGCAGGTCACCGACCAGGACACCTTTGCCACCGTCACGACGCCGCGCAGCGTCGAGCGGGCCGACGTCGTCGCCAACGACTTCCAGGTCCGCGCGCGGGCCGAAAGCGTCGTCGGCCCCGCCAAGGCAACGGTGGGCGTGGACGTGAACGGGCGCTACGGGCTGCACGCGCTCGACATCCTCGAGGCCTACGACCTCGCCGGCGCGCTGACGGCCACCACCGTGAACGTGTCCACCGACCGCGCGCGGCGCACCGACGTCGGCGTCTTCGGCCAGATCGACACGCCCGTCGGCCGGGGCGTCGCCGCGGCTGCCGGCGTGCGCGGCGACCTCGTCACGACGCGCAACCGGGGCGGCTACTTCGGCGACCTCTCGACGTCGAACGGCTCGGTGTCGGGGTTCGCGTCGGTGACCGTGCCCCTCGCGCGCGGCCTCAGCGTCACGGGCCAGGTGTCGCGTGGCTTCCGCGACCCGACGCTGTCGGACCGCTACTACCGCGGTCCGACCGGACGCGGCTTCATCACCGGCAACCCCGACCTCGAGCCGGAGACGAGCCTGCAGCTCGACGCGGGCGTGCGCTACACGGCGGCCCGCTACCGGTGGGCGTTCTACGCGTACCAGTACCGCATCACCAACCTCGTGGAGCGCTACCAGACCGAGAAGGACTTCTACTACTTCCGCAACCGCGGCCGCGCGCGGATCCGCGGGGCCGAGCTGGAGCTGCAAGCCGAGCTCGGGTACGGGCTCTCCGCCGGGTTGACCGGACAGGTGCAGCGCGGTGTCGCGCTCGACGACGGGACGGCGCTCGACGACATCTCGACCGACACCGTCGCGCTCCAGCTCCGGCGGGAGATCGGGGCGAGGGGCTACGCGCAGGCGCGCGTCGCCGTCTACGCGCGCGACACGCACCCCGGCCCGTCCGAACAACCGGTCGGCGCGCACACGCTCGTCAATCTGACGGGCGGCTGCCGCGTGTCGCCCCACCTCGAGCTGCGCGCCGCCGCGCGCAACCTGCTCGACCAGTCGTACCTGCTGAGCCCCGACACGCGCGCCGTGCTGGCGCCCGGGGCGTCGGTGATGGTGTCGGCGGTCGCCGGGTTCTAGTAGGGGCTCAGTGAGGGACCTCTATAGGTCCGGTCAGCCTCACCAGACCCAGCGAGTCAGCGATGACAGTCTGCTGGGTGGTCAACGTGGCGGCGTCGGCAAATCTCGCACGAAAGCCGGCCTCCTCGGTTGACTCGAGCGCGACGTACACTGGATGGCCACGCTGAGCGAAGAAGTTGATGGCACGGTTCAGGCGGTCGGGTGGAATGAGATCGTATCGGACGGTCAGCCGGTGTGCATACAGCCTCAGGCTTCCCGTCTGATTCAGACCAATGATGACCGCTGAAGCTGATGTCTCCTGGCCCACGTACCGAGCCGTCGTCACGTATCTGTCGAGAAACAGTCGCTTGAGCGCAAAGGCGTCGCCACGGCGCGCGAAGCTCACGTAGTACAGCGGCAGCACGATCAGAACGAGCGCAAACGCGGCAGAGCGCACACGTGGTGAAACTGCTTCGCCCACGCCGTCCACCGTCGCGACACCGAGCACGAGGAGAACCGGAATCGCCGGGAGCAAGAACCGAAGATACGTCCAGTGGTCGAATGGCATATAGAAGAGGTACGACGCGAAGAGGACGATCGCGAACGCACCGCCTAGGAGGCCGTGGCGAACCAACGACCGACGATGGCCGGGAGGCATCGTCTTGGCTCCCCAAGCCGCGATCGCAGAACCAAGGCCGATGAGGATCAGGAGCGAATGAGTGCTGTAAAGCCACGTTGGATAGCGCACGAGATTGGTCCATGCGTTTTCAAGCTGATAGATGTCATGAAGCGAACCATACCCTGACACGAAGGGCGAGCCAGAGAATGTGGCGTTACCGGCCGCCGTCAACAGAACGCCCGGGATCATCGCAAGTCCACAGATCGATACCCGCATCCATCGATTCCGATTCGATTGTCCGTCGCCCCAGGCCACGTAACCGATGAGGGGCAACGCCAACAACACGAGATTCGGTCTCGTCGCAATGGCAAGTGAGGCGTACAAGCCGGCACCGATGGCCCCGACATAGGTGGCGTCCAGTGCCGCTAGGATGCTGAGCAGCCACCACGCCGTCACAGCCACGTCGCTCATCGGCTGCATGAGCTCGAGCAGGAATACCGGGCTGCAGGCAGTCAGAAGCGCAGCGAGAAGCGCGCACGGTTGATTGCACGTCACACGCAGGCCGAGTCGATAGGTGGCCCAGACCGCCACCCCCCCCAAGACAGGGACGACGATGAACGAGCCGTCGATGCCGGCCAGACGTGCGAGTATTGCCATCTGCAGCGGCAGACCCACCGCGTAGGTGGGAACGACCAGGCCGGGTAGGTAGGACGGCCTGTACCCCAGCGGACAGAACGTCCACGCGGCGTCCGGCCAAGGTGCCTGAAGGGCCAATGGCGTCTGAGCTTGTACCGGATTGCCGTTCGCCCACAACAGCGACTGACTGACGTATGCGTACGGGTCAGCGCCGGCGGCGACCAGGGCCCCACACGCCAGGCCGGCAACGACGGTGCCTGCGGCCATGGTCGCCGCGATCGCTGTTCCATGGCGCACAGCGAACCGCCGCGCCGACTCCAGCATGCCGGCAAACGGTGGCACACCAAGAGGCCGGCGCTGGCCAATCACGAACAACGCCCAAGCGGCCAAGCACAAGCCTGTCGGCCACTGCACGGACACGCGAATGCCGTGGACCTCGGTCCGACCCCCCCCTGTAAATGTCACCAACACGGCTGCGATCAAAAGCAGCCAAAAGCTGATGCGGTATCGCATGTTCTCGAGATGGTAGCTCAATGTGGGCCACCGGGCCAGGTTGCTCGCATCGCGTGCCTCAGCGGTTCACGGTTCAATCGCCCACACTACCGATCCAGCCTCGGTGTGGTCATCGAATGTCGCCAGTCGTCATCAAGGCCCGAAGAGTGTTGATGAACGTGTCGCAACAGCTCAGCACATCGAGCTACGCGCGAACGCCGTGGCCCGGACGACCTTGGCCCGCCGACGCGCGAAGCGCGAAGGCGGCGCGGTGCTCAGAGGATGAGCATCGCGTCGCCGTAGCTGTAGAAGCGGTACCCGCGCGCGACGGCTTCCTCGTAGGCGGCGAGCACGCGCTCGCGGCCGGCGAAAGCCGCGACGAGCATGAGCAGCGACGACCGGGGCAGGTGGAAGTTGGTCAAGAGCGCGCCGACGACACGGAAATCGAAGCCGGGGTAGATGAAGAGCCCGGTCACGCCCGCGCCTGGGCGGACGCAGCCGTCACTCTCTCGTACCGCCGTCTCCAGCGCGCGCGTCGTCGTGGTGCCCACCACGACGACACGCCGGCCCTCGTCGCGCGCGCGGTTGATCGCCGCAGCCGCCGTGTCGCCGATCTCGTAGCGCTCCTCGTCGACGCGGTGCTCCTCGACCACCTCCGTCCGCACGGGCTTGAACGTCCCGTACCCCACGTGCAGCGTGATCGAGGTCCGCTCGACGCCGGCCGCCTCGAGCGCGGCCAGGATCGCGCCGGTGAAGTGCAGGCCGGCGGTGGGCGCCGCCACCGAGCCGCGGTGCCGCGCGAACACGGTCTGGTAGCGCTCGCGGTCCTCGGGGCGGTCCGGACGCTTGATGTAGGGCGGCAGCGGCACGTGCCCCAGCGCGTCGATCGCGGCGTCCACGTCGCCGCCGGGCGCCTGCAGCCGGATGACGCGCCGGCCGTAGAACCGGCGCTCGAGCACCTCGGCCTCGAGCCGCGCGCCCGGCCCCTCGAAGACGACGCGCTCGCCGGCGCGGAGCTTCTGGCCGGGGTGCATGAGCGCGTCCCAGCGCTCGGCGTCGATCCGCCCGAGCAGCAGGCACTCCACGGCGCCGCCCGAGGGCACACGGCGACCGAGGAGGCGCGCCGGGAAGACACGCGTGTCGTTGACCACCAGCAGGTCGCCCACGCGCAGGAACGCCGGGAGATCGGCCACGCCCGCGTGCGCCAGCGGGCCGCCGGCGCGGTCGAAGACGAGCAGCCGGGACGTGCCGCGCTCGGCGGGCGGCGCCTGGGCCACCAGCCCGGCGGGCAGGTCGAAGTCGAAGGTCGACACCTGCATGGCTCCAACTCTATCGTGATAGAGTCATCCGTTGCCTGATCGACGGGCCGCCGCCACCGCCGTTCCGGCGGCCGGCGGCCCGCGGACGAGGCCCCTGAGCGTCATGAAGATCCTGCCGGGTTCCCCCTACCCGCTGGGCGCCACCTGGGATGGCACCGGCGTCAACTTCGCCATCTTCTCGGAGGACGCGACGGCGGTCGAGCTGTGCCTGTTCGACTCGCCCGACGCGACGGTCGAGCGGGCGCGCGTGCCGCTGCCCGAACAGACCGACCAGGTGTGGCACGGCTACCTGCCCGACGTGCGGCCTGGCCAGCTCTACGGCTACCGCGTGCACGGGCCGTACGACCCCGGCGCGGGCCTCCGCTTCAATCCGGCCAAGGTGCTGATCGACCCGTACGCGAAGGCGGTCGGCCGCACGGTGCGCTGGCACGACAGCCTGTTCGGCTACCGGCTCGACGCGCCCGAGGACGGGGCGCCCGACGAGCGCGACGACGCGGCGTACGCGCCGCTGGCCGCCGTCGTCGACCAGGCGTTCACCTGGGGCAGCGACCGCCAGCCCCGGACGCCCTGGCACGAGACGCTCATCTACGAGGCGCACGTGAAGGGCTTCACGATGCTGAACCCCCGCGTGCCGGCGGCCGAGCGCGGCACCTATCTGGGACTGGCGTCCGAGGCGGCGATCGAGCGGCTGACGAGCCTCGGCGTGACGGCGGTCGAGCTGATGCCGGTGCACCACCACACGAACGAGTGGCCCCTGGTCCAGAAGGGCCTGACCAACTACTGGGGCTACAACACGCTCTCGTACTTCGCGCCCGACATCCGCTACTCCGCCTCGCCGTCGCCGCTCGAGGGCGTGCGCGAGTTCAAGATGATGGTGCGCTCGCTGCACGCCGCCGGCCTCGAGGTCATCCTCGACGTCGTCTACAACCACACGGCCGAGGGCAACCACCTGGGCCCGACGCTGTCGCTGCGCGGGATCGACAACCGGTCGTACTACCGGTTGAAGGACGGCCGCTTCTACGAGGATTTCACCGGTTGCGGCAACACCCTCAACATGCGCAGCCCGCGCGTGCTGCAGCTCATCATGGACAGCCTGCGTTACTGGGTCGCCGAGATGCACATCGACGGCTTCCGCTTCGACCTGGCGAGCGCGCTCGCGCGCGAGCTGCACGCGGTCGACAAGCTGGGCGCCTTCTTCGACATCATCCACCAGGACCCGGTGCTCTCGCAGGTCAAGCTCATCGCCGAGCCGTGGGACCTCGGCGAGGGCGGCTACCAGGTGGGCAACTTCCCCATCGGCTGGACCGAGTTGAACGGGAAGTACCGCGACACGGTGCGCCGCTTCTGGCGCGGCGACGGCGGCGTGATGTCGGAGATGGCCACCCGCCTCGCGGGCAGCTCCGATCTCTACGAGCAGAGCGGGCGCCGGCCGTACGCGAGCATCAACTTCATCACCGCGCACGACGGGTTCACGCTGGCCGACCTGGTCAGCTACGCGGAGAAGCACAACGAGGGGAACGGCGAGGACAACCGCGACGGCGAGAACAACAACCTGAGCTTCAACTGCGGCGTCGAGGGACCGGCCGACGCCCCCGAGATCCTCGCGCTGCGCCAGCGCCAGATGCGCAATTTCGTCGCCACGCTCTTCACCTCACAGGGCGTGCAGATGCTGAGCGGCGGCGACGAGGTCGCGCGCGTCCAGCAGGGCAACAACAACGCCTACTGCCAGGACAACGAGATCAGCTGGACGCCCTGGCGCCTCGCGCCGGAACAGCGCGAGTTCCTCGAGTTCACCCGCCGGCTGATCCACCTCTGGCGCACGCAGCCCGTGCTGCGGCGCCGCCGCTTCCTGCAGGGCCGCCCCATCCGCGGCGCCGGCGTCAAGGACATCGCCTGGCTCCAGCCCTCGGGCGACGAGATGACCGACGCCGACTGGAACGCGCCGGACGCGCGCCGGCTCGGCGTCCGCCTCTCGGGCGACGCCATCGAAGAGCTCGACGCCCACGGCCACCGCATCGTCGGCGACACGCTGCTGATCCTCTTCAACGCCGAGACGAGCGAGTGCGCCTTCACCCTGCCCAAGGACGGCCCCGACGGCCTCTGGGAGCTGCTGGTGGACACCGCCGACCCGGCCCGCACCGCCACGGTCCTGCCCGGGGATTTCTACCAGCTGCACGACCGATCGATGGCCGTGCTCCGTCTCGGCCCCAGGCCATGACCGCCATAACTGTCTGATCCGCAAGCGCTTGTCGACCAGCCTCCCGGCGAGACCGGGCCGGGATTCTGGCTTCCCTCTCCCGACCCGATACAATGGGTGAGCACCCAAGTCACCCTCGACGGTCGTCCTGACCAGTTGGACGACGAGCAAGCGCCATGAAGAGCAACGACAGAGCCGCCCGCGCCGCCCGGTCCCCGATCACGCCGAGCCCGACCCGCCTCCCCGACGACCGCCGCCGCCGTGCCGTCGTCGAAGCCGTGCTGCCGCAGGTGGACGGCGGCCGGTTTCCGATCAAGCGCACCGAAGGCGAGGAGGTCGTGGTGACGGCCGACGTGTTCACGGACGGCCACGACCAGGTGGCGGCGGTCGTGCGCTATCGGGCGGCCGGCGATCCGCGCGGCGCGTGGCGCGAGGTGCCCATGACGCCGCTCGACAACGATCGGTGGACCGCACGCTTCACGGTCGAGACGCTCGGGCGCTACGAATACACCGTGCACGCGTGGGTCGATGGCTTCGCGTCGTGGCAGGCGGAGATCTCCAAGAAGGTCGGCGCCGGCCAGGACGTGGCGAGCGAGCTGCTGGAGGGCGCCGCGATGATCCGCCGGACGGCGGAGGCGATCCGTCCGGCGACCGGCCCGCGCCAGGCGCCCGCCGACGCCGCGGTGGCCGGGTCCGGTCGCGCGTGGCTGCTCGCGCGCGCGGCGATCGTGGGCGGCGACGACGAGCCGTCGGTGCGCGTGGCGGCCGCGCTCGACGCCGATCTCGCCGCGGCAATGCGCGCGCACGATGCGCGCGACGCGGCGACCGCCAGCGACCCGACGCTGGAGGTCGTCGTGGAGCGGGCGCGCGCGCGGGAAGGCGCGTGGTACGAGATGTTCCCGCGCTCGGCGGGGCCCGAGCCTTCGCGCAGCGCCACGTTCGAGGAGGCGGCCGCGCGGCTGCCCGCCATCGCCGACCTGGGCTTCGACGTCGTCTACCTGCCGCCGGTGCACCCGATCGGCCGGACCTTCCGCAAGGGACGCAACCACGCGCTGGTCGCCGCGCCCTCCGATCCGGGCAGCCCGTGGGCCATCGGCAGCGAGGCGGGTGGACACACGGCGATCGAGCCGGGCCTCGGCACGCTCGAGGACTTCGACCGCTTCGTCGCCACCGCGCGGCGGCTGGGGCTGGAGGTGGCGCTCGACATCGCCTTCCAGGCGTCGCCGGATCACCCGTACGTGCGCGAACACCCCGAGTGGTTCCGCCACCGGCCGGACGGCTCGATCAAGTACGCGGAGAACCCGCCGAAGAAGTACCAGGACATCTACCCGTTCGACTTCGAGTCGCCGGAGGCGGCGGCGCTGTGGGAGGAGATGAAGAGCATCTTCCTCTTCTGGATCGCGCACGGCGTCACGATCTTCCGGGTGGACAACCCGCACACCAAGCCGTTTCGCTTCTGGGAGTGGGTCATCGGCGAGATCCGGCGCACGCACCCGGAGACGGTGTTCCTGTCGGAGGCCTTCACGCGGCCGAAGGTGATGCGGTACCTCGCGAAGGCGGGCTTCTCGCAGTCCTACACGTACTTCACGTGGCGCAACACGAAGGCCGAGCTGACGGAGTACCTGACCGAGCTCTGCCAGACCGACGTGCGCGAGTACCTGCGGCCGAACCTGTTCGCGAACACGCCCGATATCCTGCACGCGTTCCTGCAGACGGGCGGGCGGCCGGCGTTCGAGATCCGGTTCGTGCTGGCGGCGACGCTCGGCGCGAGCTACGGCATCTACAGCGGGTTCGAGCTGGCGGAGAACCGCGCGATCCCCGGCACCGAGGAGTACCTCGACTCGGAGAAGTACCAGATTCGCGCGTGGGACTGGGACCGGCCCGGGCACATCAAGGAGCTCATCAGCCGGGTGAACCGGATCCGGCACGCGCACCCGGCGCTCGGGCAGACGTGGACCCTGCGTTTTCACGCCGCCGACAGCGACCAGCTGATCGCCTACAGCAAGCGCACGCCGGCGGGCGACGACACGCTCTTGGTCGTCGTGAACCTCGATCCCGTCCACGTGCAGCACGGGTGGGTCCAGGTGCCGCTCCACGAGTGGGGGCTCGCGCCCGACGCGACCTATGCCATGGTGGATCTCCTGAGCGGCGAGCGCTACACGTGGCGCGGCGAGTGGAACTACGTGCGCCTGGACCCCGGCAGCCGGCCGGCGCACATTCTGGCACCCGAACTGTGACGACGCGATGCGATACGAACCCGACGGCGACCCCCTCTGGTACAAAGACGCCATCATCTACGAAGTCCACGTCCGCGCGTTCCACGACAGCAGCGGCGACGGCAACGGCGACTTTCCCGGCCTGACCCAGAAGCTCGACTACCTGCAGTCGCTCGGGATCACGTGTCTGTGGCTCCTCCCGTTCTACCCGTCGCCGCTGCGCGACGACGGCTACGACATCTCGCACTACGAGGGCATCCATCCGAACTACGGGACGATGCGCGACTTCCGCGCATTCATGCGGGAGGCGCACGAACGCGGGATTCGCGTGCTGACCGAGCTCGTGGTGAACCACACCTCCGACCAGCACCCCTGGTTCCAGGCGGCACGGCGCGCGCCCGCGGGCTCGTCGAAGCGCGACTTCTACGTGTGGAGCACGACCAAGCAGCGCTACGCGGACGCGCGCGTCATCTTCACCGACTCGGAGCCGTCCAACTGGACGTGGGACGACGAGGCGAAAGCGTACTACTGGCATCGCTTCTTCCACCACCAACCCGACCTGAACTTCGACAACCCGAAGGTGCTGCGGGCGGTGCTGCGGGTGATGCGCTTCTGGCTCGACGCAGGGGTGGACGGGCTGCGGCTCGACGCAGTGCCGTACCTCATCGAGCGCGAGGGCACCAACTGCGAGAACCTCGAGGAGACGCACGCGGTCCTGAGACAGATCCGGCGCGAACTCGACGCGCGCCACCGGAACCGCCTGCTGCTGGCCGAGGCGAACCAGTGGCCGGCGGACGTGCGGGCCTACCTCGGCGACGGGGACGAATGCCACATGGCGTACCACTTCCCGCTGATGCCGCGCATGTTCATGGCGCTCCGCCAGGAGGACCGGCATCCGATCACGGAGATCCTGCGCCAGACGCCCGACATCCCCGAATCGTGCCAGTGGGCGCTGTTCCTGCGGAACCACGACGAGATGACGCTCGAGATGGTGACCGACGAGGAGCGCGACTACATGTACAGCTCGTACGCCGCCGACCGGCAGATGCGGCTCAACGTCGGCATCCGCCGGCGGCTGGCGCCGCTCGTCGAAAACAGCCGGCCGCGCATCGAGCTGCTGACCGGCCTGCTCTTCTCGCTGCCGGGCACCCCCATCATCTACTACGGCGACGAGATCGGCATGGGCGACAACATCTACCTCGGCGACCGCAATGGCGTCCGGACGCCGATGCAGTGGACCGGCGACCGCAACGGCGGCTTCTCGCGCGCCGACCCCGCGCGCCTCTACGCGCCGCTCATCATGGACCCGGTCTACGGCTACCAGTCGATCAACGTCGAGGCGCAGGAGCGATCGCCCTCGTCGCTTCTCAACTGGATGCGGCGCCTGATCGCGCTGCGCCGGCAGCACCGGACGTTCGGGCGGGGATCCCTCGAATTCCTGCAGCCGGAGAACCGCAAGGTGCTCGCCTTCACCCGCCGGTACGAGGACGAGGTCATCCTCGTCCTCGCGAACCTCGCGCGGTCGGTGCAGCCGGTCGAGCTCGACCTGGCGATGTTCAAGGGCTACACGCCCGTCGAGATGCTGGGCCTGACCGAGTTCCCGCGCATCGGCGAACTGCCCTACTTCCTGACGCTTGGTCCGCATGCCTTCTACTGGTTCCAGCTCCAGCGCACGCCGACGCCGATCGCCGTCCGCGTGGCGACCGAGCCGCGCCCCGAGGTGGAGCTGCCCGCGCCGCTCATGGTGGGGCCGGCGTGGGAGACGCTGCTCGAGGGCAACGTGCGCACGCTCATCGAGCGCGACTGCCTGCTGCCCTTCATGACGCGCCAGCGCTGGTTCGGCGGCAAGGCCCGCGGCCCGCGCGCGTGCCGCATCGTCGAGTGGGCGCTCGTGGCGCGCAGCCCCGACACGGTGTTCCTCACGGTGGTGGAGGTGACCTACGCCGACGGGAGCCTCGAGCGCTACTCGGTGCCGCTGGCCGTCAAGGGGGGGCACGGCGCCGACGACGTGCTGTCGTACCACGCGAGTCTCGTCTTGGCGCCCATCTCCGGCGCGCGGAAGGGCGTGCTGTACGACCCGTCGATCGACGAGGGGTTCGGCGCGGCGCTGCTGGGCTCGATCGAGGAGCACCGCGAGTTCCGCGCCCGGCAGGGCGTGATCCGCGCGCGGGCCACCTCGGCCCTCGAGGCCGCCCGCGGTCCGCGCGGCGAGCTGCTCAAGATCCACCGCGCCTCGGCCGAGCAGAGCAACACGTCCATCATCTACGGCGACCGGCTGATCCTGAAGCTGTTCAGGCGCGTCGAGCCGGGCCCCAACCCCGACTTCGAGATCGGCTGGCAGCTGACCGAACGCGTCGGCTTCGCGCGCGTCCCGCCGCTCGTCGGCGTGATCGAGTACCACCGGTCGGGCGAGGAGCCGGCGACGCTCGCCATGCTGCAGGCCTTCGTCGAGGCGCAGGCGAACGGCTGGGAGCACGCCGTCGAGGAGGTGCGCCGCTACTTCGACCGCACGTCGGGCCGGACGCTGCCGCCCCAGGATCCGCCGCCCGCCTCGCTGCTGGCGCGCACCGCGGCGCGACCGCCGGCGCTGGCGCTCGATACCATCGGCGGCTATCTCGACGCGGCCGCCCTGCTCGGGCGCCGGACGGCCGAACTGCACCTGGCGCTCGCGTCGGACCTCAACGACCCGGCGTTCGCGCCCGAGCCGCTCGGCCCGGACGATCTCCGCGCGATGAGCGCCGACATGGCGGCGACCGGCCGCCGCGCGCTCGACGCGCTCGAGTCGCAGGCCGCCTCGCTCACCGGCGACGTCGCGGACTGGGCCCGCGACGTGCTCGACCGGCGCGATCGGATCGCCGGGCGCTTCGCCGAGCTGACCTCGCTCGACACCGCCGCGTCGAAGATCCGCATCCACGGCGACTACCACCTCGGGCAGGTGCTGTGGTCGGAGGGCGATTTCGTGATCTTCGACTTCGAGGGCGAGCCGGCGCGCCCGCTCGCCGCGCGGCGCGCGAAGCAGTCGCCGCTCAAGGACGTCGCGGGCATGCTGCGCTCGTTCAGCTATGCGGCGTACGCAGGCCTGTTCATCGCCACGGCGAACCTCCCGGCCGACTTCGCGCGGCTCGAGCCGTGGGCGCGCCTGTGGGAGCGGTGGTGCGCGTCGGCGTTCCTCCGCGCCTACCTGGAGGCCGCCGGCGACGGATCCTTCCTGCCGGCCGGAACCCCCGAGCTCGAGCGCCTCCTCGAGGCCTTCGTGCTCGACAAGGCGCTCTACGAGGCGCAGTACGAACTGAACAACCGGCCCGACTGGCTGCGCATCCCCCTCTGGGGCATGCTGCCGCTCGTCCGCGATCCGGCGTGAACGGCGACCCATGACCGGCTCCGCCTCCCCCCGCTTCCCCGCCTTCGGGACGTGGCCCGACACCGGCGCCACGCGCGTCCGGGTCTGGGCGCCCGCCGCGCGCGAGGTGCTCGTCGCCGTCGAGCGCGCCGACGGCGCGGACGACGAGCGCCCGCTCGCGCGCGACGACGACGGCACGTTCGGCGGCTGGCTGCCCGGCGTGGTCCCAGGCGACCGCTACTGGTACCGCCTCGACGGCGGCCCGCCGCTGCCCGACCCGGCGTCGCGCTTCCAGCCCGACGGCGTGCACGGTCCTTCCGAAGTCGTCGACCCCGGCGCCTTCCGCTGGTCGGACGACGGCTGGACCGGCGCGACGCTGGACCGGGCGTGCCTCTACGAGCTGCACGTCGGCACCTTCACGCCGGCGGGCACGTTCGACGGCGTGACCTCGCGCCTGCCCTACCTCCGCGACCTCGGCGTCACCATCGTCGAGCTGATGCCGGTCGCCGATTTCGCCGGCGATCGCAACTGGGGCTACGACGGAGTCTGCCTGTTCGCGCCCGCCCGCTGCTACGGCCGGCCGGACGACCTCCGCCGCCTCGTGGACGAGGCGCACCGGATCGGCCTCGCCGTGATCCTCGACGTGGTCTACAACCACCTCGGCCCCGACGGCGCGTACCTCTGGAAGGTGAGCCCGTCGTTCTTCTCCGACCGCCACCGGAGTCCGTGGGGCCAGGGCGTCAACCTCGACGGCCCGGGGAGTGCCGTCGTGCGGCAGTTCCTCGTGGACAACGCCCGGCACTGGATCCGCGAGTACCACGTGGACGGCCTGCGGCTCGACGCGACGCACGCGCTCGCCGACGACAGCCCGCGCCACGTCGTGGCCGACATCGCCGCCGCCGTGCATGACACGCCCGGCCGGCGCACGCTCGCCATCGCCGAGGACGACCGCAACCTCGCCGTGATGGTGCGGTCGCCCGAGGAGGGCGGCTGGGGGCTCGACGCCGTCTGGGCCGACGACCTTCACCACCAGATGCGGCGGCGGCTCGCCGGCGACGCGGACGGCTACTTCGTGGACTTCACGGGCGCGATGGCCGACGTCGCCGAGACGCTGCGCGGCGGCTGGTTCTTTCGCGGCCAGCGCTCGACCTACGGCGGCGGGCCGCGTGGCACCGACCCGGCCGGCATCCCGCGGGCCCGCTTCGTCGTCTGCCTGCAGAACCACGATCAGATCGGCAACCGGGCCTTCGGCGAGCGGCTGCACCGGCAGGCCGACCCGGCGGCGTACCGCGCCGCGCTCGCCGTGCTCCTGACCGCGCCCGAGACGCCGCTGCTCTTCATGGGGCAGGAGTGGACGGCGTCCACCCCCTTTCTCTACTTTACGGACCATAATGAGACGCTGGGCCGGCTGGTCACCGAGGGGCGGCGGCGCGAGTTCGGCCGGTTCGCGGCGTTCGCCGACCCGGCGGTCCGCGCGCGGATCCCGGACCCCCAGGCGCGGGCGACCTTCGAGGCGAGCCGGCTGGCCTGGCCCGAGGGCGGGACGGGCGCGCACCTGGCGGCGTGGCGCCTGACGCAGGCGCTCCTG
>JAHECP010000320.1 GCA_024641665.1 Acidobacteriota bacterium | reverse complement strand
CGCGTGCCAGGGCGCCGGCGCGACGCCGCTCAGCACGACGCCCGCGTCGGCCACCCGTCCTCCGGCCAGGCGCACCGCGAGCGCGACGCCCACCAGCGCGAAGTCCCACGCCTGCCGCGGACGCACCTTGCGGTACGTGCTGCGGAGACCGGCCGCCGGCGCCGGCAGCAGCACGTCGGTCACCAGCTCGCCGGAGCGGAGCACCGTCTCGCGAAGGACATCGTCGGCCGGCAGCACGTAGAATCGCTCGAGCTCGACGGTCCGCGCGCCGGCGGGGCCGGCGACGCGCACCGAGGCGCCGAGCGCCACCAGCGCCGGCGCCGGGTCCGATGGGTGGACGTAGAAACAGGGACCGCCACCGAAGATGCCGTGATACATGTTCTCGCCGCCCGCGGCGTAGCAGATCTCGCCGCCCTTGCGCAGGCAGGCGAAGTCGCCTCGGTAGTACCAGCAACGCGGCTTCTGGCAGAGGTTGCCGCCGATCGTCCCCTGGTTGCGCAGCTGCGGGCTGGCGACCGACGCGGCGGCCTCGGCGAGCGCCCCATAGCGCGATCGAACGAGGTCGTGCGACGCGATCTCCGCGATCGTGGTGAGCGCGCCGATCCGCAGGCCGCCGTCGGCCGTTTCGGCGATGCCCTTCAGGTCGGCCAGGCCGGTGAGGCTCACGACGGTGTCCGCGGCCACCACGCGATCGCGCAGGCAGCCGACGAGGTCGGTCCCTCCCGCCAGCGCGCGCGCGCGCGCCACGGCGAGCGCCTGACCGGCCTCGGCCACCGTTGTCGGGCGAACGTAGGTGAAGTTGGGCAGCACGGCTCACCTCCTCGACCGGGCGTCGTTCAGCCGCCGGGCCAGCTGCGTCGGGTTGATGGGCGTGTCGGTCAGGCGGATGCCGGTGGCGTGGAACACGGCGTTGGCGACCGCGGCGGCCGTTGGGATGGTCGCCGGCTCGCCCAGGCCCTTGGCCCCGACCGAATTGCACTCGGTGTCGTGCGGGTCGATCGGCACGCACGTGAGCTCGCGCGGCACGTCGAGGGCGGTCGGGATCTTGTAGTCGTGCCAGTTGGCGTTCACCATGCGGCCGGTCTGGCGGTCGAGCACGCGGCCTTCCATGAGGCCGAAGCCCAGGCCCATCGTGATGCCGCCGAAGACCTGGTTCTCGAAGGTCAGGCGGTTCATGGGACGCCCGCTGTCGTGCGCGCCGAGCAGCCGCAGGACGCGCACCTCGCCGGTGCGCGTGTCCACCTCCACCTCGGCGAACTGCGCGGCGAAGGGCAGGGCCACCTTGCCGGCGGGATGGGGCGCGCGACGGCCGATGCCGACGATCACCTGCTGGCGCTGGAGCGCGCGCAGGTCGCCGAGGGCCACCGACGGCCCCGGCGGGCCGCCCGGAGCCGCCCTGACGGCGATCTCCGAGGCGCGGAGCTCGAGTGACGCCGGCGCCACTTCCAGTTGCGCGGCGGCCAGATCGAGCAGCTGGCGCTTCACGTCGAGCGCCGCGGCGCGCACCGCCGGCGCGTTGACGAGCACCGTCTGGCTGCCCCCCGACGCCACGGCGTAGGGCGTCGTGCCCGTGTCCGCGTGATCGATCTGGATGCGATCGAGCGCCACGCCGAGCTCCTCGGCCACGACCATCGCCATCACCGTCTTCGTGCCGGTGCCGATGTCGCTCGCGCCCATGCACAGGTTCACGCTGCCGTCGGAGAAGTACTTGATGATCACCGTGCTGTTCGGATTGCCGGCGTAGCCCCACATCGCCGCGGCGACACCCACGCCGCGGACGACGGGACCGGTGCCGTGCGGCCGCGCGCGCGCGGCCTTCCACCCGAACGCCTCGGCGCCCTCGGTGAGGCAGCGCACGAGCCCCGTGGACGTATAGGGCTGTCCGCCGCGCGCCTGACTGACAGTGGACGCGTTCTTCAGGCGCAGCGCAACCGGGTCCATGCCGATGGCGTGGGCCAGGTCGTCCAGCATCTGTTCGAGCGCCCACGCGCCCGGCGGGAAGCCCGGCGCGCGGAACGCGCGGGCCTGGCCCGCGTTGATGTAGACGCTGGTCTCGTCCACCTTCACGTTGGGACAGAGATACAGGTCCGTCACCTGGTAGCCGGCCGACGCGCCCGCCGGGTACGCCCCGGCCGACGCGAGGCCCGTGAGCTGCAGGGCGGTGAGCGTGCCGTCCTTCTTCACCCCGGCCTTGAGGGTGAGCGTGTGGTCGGGCCGGTTGCCGACCGACCGGAACGTCTCCTCGCGCGTCAGGCACGCCTTCACGGGCCGGCCCGTCCGCCGCGCGAGCAGGGCGGCGATGACGGTGTACTTGCCGAGGTCGAGCTTGCTGCCGAAGCCCCCGCCCATGTAGTGACAGATCATCCGCACGCTGGTGAGCGGCAGGCCGAGCGCCCGGGCGAGATCGTTGCGGATGTCGAACACGCCCTGATTGCTGTCCCACACCGTCAGCCGATCGCCGTCCCACCGGGCGACCGATCCGTGCACCTCCATCGGCGTGTGGATCTCGCACGGCGTCCGGTAGGTGCGCTCGAGCACGGTGTCCGCGTCGGCGAAGCCCTTGGCGACCTCGCCCCGCACGTACGAGCGCGGCTCGCCCACGCGGTTGCCGCCCTCGTGCACCGCCGGCGCGCCCGGCTTCAGCGCCTCGGCGTGATCGACGACGAAGGGCAGCTCCTCGTAGGTGACCGTGATGGCGCGCGCGGCTTCGTACGCCTGAAGCGGCGTCTCCGCCGCGACGGCGGCGACCTCGTCGCCCTCGTACCGGCAGTGCGGGTCGAGCAGCCGGCTCGTCGGACCCTTCGCGCCCTCGTACCAGGGAATGGCGGCGCTCGCGTCCTCCGCGGTCAGCACGGCGAACACGCCGGGCATGGCGGCCGCGCGCGAGGCGTCCACCCGTGTCACCCGCGCGTGCGCGTGCGGGCAGCGCAGGATCGCCGCGTGCAGCATGCCGGGCAGCGCGAGGTCGAGCGTGTAGACGGCCGAGCCGCTCACGCGGTCGTACGCGTCCACGCGCGGGAGCGGCCGGCCGACGACGCGCGTCTCGGTCCACGGGGCCGGGGCGACGGCCGGCGCGGGCGCGGTCTGCGGGGGCTCATCCGAGTACGGGCCATGGCGTCGCATCGGTCACCTCCCCTGCCCGCGGCGCAGCTCGGCGGCGCGGCGCGCCGCCGAGAAGATGTGGCCGTACGCGCCGCAGCGGCACAGATTGCCGCTCACGCCCTCACGGATGTCGTCGGGCGAGGGGTCCGGCGTGCGCCGGAGCAGCGCCTCGACCGACATCACCTGGCCGGGCGTGCAGTAGCCGCACTGGAACCCGTCGTGCTCGACGAACGCCTGCTGCACGGGCCCGAGCGCCTCGCCGTGCATCAGCCCCTCGACGGTCGTGATGTCGGCACCCTCGGCCTCGAGCGCGAGCGTCATGCACGCGTAACGCGCCAGGTTGCCGATGAGGACGGTGCAGGCCCCGCACTCCCCGCGCCCGCAGCCGAGCTTCGTGCCAGTGAAGCCGAACTGGTCGCGCAGGACCTCGAGCAGGGTGGTGTTGGCCGCGACCTCCACGTGATGGATGCGGCCGTTCAGGCTGAGACCGATCGTGGTGACGTCGCCGGCCGCGAGCCGCGGCGTCGCGGCCCGCGCCGCCGTGGGAGACAAGGCGGCGGCGCCCACGACGCCGGCGCCGACGGTGGTGATGAACGTACGGCGGCTCACCTCGGGGAGGCCCGGAGGCGAGGCCGGTGGCTGCGTGGGCATGTGCACCTTCCCTTGGATTGACGTTCTGCGGGACACCGGGCGTTCAAGGGGGATGCCAGATCGGGCGGGCCGCAGCAGCCGGGAGGCCGGGCGATCGGGCCGTTTTGGGCGGGAGTTCGCGCGGGCGCGCCCCGGGCGGGGCCGGCCGGCCGGGCCGGTGCCGGGCGCCCGGTTCG
>JAHECP010000140.1 GCA_024641665.1 Acidobacteriota bacterium | reverse complement strand
GGACGCGGTGGAATGTCTCATGCTCAAGATATTACAGCTATAGATACTGTAATATCAAGACCCTTCCTCCCATCCCTGCGCCTCGTCACGCGACGCCTCACTTTCCTGACGTGCGCCCTCGCGGCGCGCGCCGTTGCACAGAACCGCAGAACCGTGCTATAATCATTTCCGATAGTCGGGTCGCTTCAAGGCACTTCACACCGCTTCTCGTCGTCCAAGAACCACTCAACGCCGCGATCCCTTATTAACGTGTGTTCCGCGCTGCGGCGTGGAACGCGCAATGCCTCTCCGAGCACCCGTGCGCAGATGCCCGGGCCGAGAGGCGACGAGGGTTCTCGTGTCTCAGCGGCAAGCAACCAAGCACGCAGCGAACGCCCAACAACCCAATCAACGCTCGCGCGCCCCTGAACAGGCCGACGTCAGCGTCCAGGTGCTCCTTCGCGCAGAGCAGGTCCGCAAGATCGTGCCGGTCTCCCGCACGACGCTCTGGCGGTGGACCCGCGATTGCGGCTTCCCTCGCCCGATCCGAGTCGGCAACTGCCGTTTCTGGCGAGCCGACGCCGTGTACGCCTGGATCGACCACCAGGTGCCGCCCGACAACGACGCGAGTACGGAGTAGAGGCAAGCGCCGACGCCCGCTCCGGCTTGTATCAGCACTCGTCGAGCGAGCCTCCGTCGTCGCGCGTCTGGGTCACACGACGCCAGACATTCGCCCTCGGAGCGACGAGCCAGACGGCCTCAACCTGTCGCGACGACAGTCGGCAATAGGTGTGTACGGCTGAGGTGTACAGAGGAACGGAAGGGAAGGTACCGAATGATCGAACCCTTGCTGATTGAACGGATTCTTCGTAATCAACGGATTCTTCGTAATCAACGGATCCTTCGTAATCAACGGATCCTTCGTAGTCATCGCCGCTTACCGGCGCTTCAGCGCGCAGCCAATGATCAGACGATTCACCCGATGATACGGAGGCGTCGAGATGACGACTAAATCAGGAGCTACCGTTAATCCCTCGTTCCCGGATCTATTCCGCGACTGGATGCTCACTCTGCAACCGCACGCATTCGCCACCATCGTCACGCCGTATCGGCAATCATCAGGCGAGCGATCCGAGAGGCTGCTCGAACCATGGACCGAACAGACTGAGCGCGCGCTCTGGGGTCCCAGTGCGCTCCGCATAGCACGTATCGATGATCGCTGCCTCTGGATCTTCGTGGCGGAGACCGTAGCTCGCCGCTTTCGTCACGTACCACAGAACCGAGAGACACTCCATCACTTTCATGCGCTGGTCCGGCTGCCGAGTCGCCCAATGCGCGACGAACACCAGCAGGGCCGCATCTTCTCGCTCCAGGAACGCTGCGCGTGTCTGCAACGGGCGTTGTTTGACGCGATTGATGGTGGCGTGCCCGGGCGAGTCGCCAGAAGGCGTCCCGCCAATATTCTCGTCCTGCCCTGCCGCAACGACGAGCAGATCGCGGCCCGTGCGAAGTATATGCTGAAGGAGTCGCAGACGCCCCTCCGACCCCGCTGGCAGGAACGCGTCGCTGGGGGCCTGTGCTCGGAGCACGGCCTCATTGTCCTGCCCAAGCTGCCGCTACATTCTCCAGGCGAATCGTCGCCAGAAAGCGAATCGCCACGAATCCATGGCAGAGCCTCTGATGGCGTGCCCTGAACGCGCATTTGGGCGCTCCGGACGTACGGATAATCCGTGGCCACGAAGGATTCCCTGGCCTCAACCGCTCTTGACCGCGGATTCCGCCACGGACTAAGCGCCGAGGGGGTCCTTTGCGTCCATGCGGACCCGACTCTCATGCGCCCCCATGCCATCGGGATCCATCGACTGGAGACATAACGGATTGTCCGTGATCACGGATGGGTTCACGGGGTCTCCCAATATGCACAGGAGTCACAGGTGCAGGAGAACCTACCGCTAATCCGTGATTGTGACACAATCCGTCGTGGATGATTCTGGACATCTGCCTTAGGAGGTGAGGTTGAGCGTCCCTCTCCAGCCGTCCCGTGGGCCTGTCTTTCGCCTGGCAGGCCGACCGACGCCACCCCGTGGTTCCACCCGGTGTCACAACAGCGGATTCATCGGTACTTCGGCGCATCGGCGTCACTCTACGGCGTCCGCATCAGAGATCGCGTTTCAGGGTAACATTCCCCCGCGCCTTCCTTGCGGGCCGCTCACTCGCAGCGGCTGCGGGCACGCACCGGATCGGGCTTCCCCACACCTGTTTCTTCGATACTCAGGAGTTAACTGGCCCTGTCTAGGCCACACAATCATCTTCCAGCGATGGCCGCTTCGGCCGATCCCGATGAGCGGCGACGTGCTACTATTCGCGGTGCCATGAGTGGCGGCCTGATTCACCGTCCTCCCACGATCCTCACGCGAACCAATGGCGTTGCAGCCCGCATTCCGTGCTCGCAGAGGCAACGCCACTCGCTCGGCCGCAGGAAGCACCAAAGGTAAATGGCACGATGACACCAGCGACGACACACGAGCAACCGCAGACTAAGAGACCCTTCAGATTACCAGCTGCCATCTGGTGGCTCCGAGAGATTGCCGCCATCGCTGTATGGGGTGCAGCCGCCACTCAACTGTTGATCTTCGATCTGGCAGGCTACATTGCGAAGCGCGTCCCGGTCCTCACTCTCCCTGTTCGCTTTCGGCTGCTGGTCGTTCTTGGCGTTCTCAGCATCCTCTGGTTGATCCTCAGAGGTCAACGCTTCACTCTCATCGTAGGATACGTCCTTGCCTACCCGTTCGTTCTTCTCTTCTGGCGGTTACCACGCCTCCTCTTTCGAAACTGGCCCGTGGTCGTTGCGTTTTCACCAGCAATCCACTCACTCCTGCATACCTTCAAGTCAAGCTTCGTTCTGTCAAGCGCCGCCCTTATTGCCGCGTTCCTGATTTGCCTCGCCTCAAGCCGACTGGTGATTGGCTTATGCATGGCGTTCTTGGCCTTCTACCTGAGCCGCCATTTCTTTCGACGTTTCCGCATTGCCTTTTCACCGTCCACGGTATTCGCGGACTTCAGCAGTGCAATTCGTACAACCTGGGAGCAAATCAGGCATTCCGCACTGGCACAACCGGCTGATGGCGCTGAGCCTGGCACGGAGGACTACAAGCAGAAGTTCGGTCAGAATGTGCTTCTTACGTATGTCGTTTCGACCACGTTGTATGTCCTCGGCGTTCGACTGCGTTCGGTGGTCGCCAGCAGGAAGCTCGACCTGTATTTCCTCGCTTCACTCCTCTATACGTTCCTCCTGACAGCTTTCGTGTTTGGCCTTGAGTATACCGGCCTTGAACGAGTAATGCCTGGGAGTTTCACCGGAGTGCAGCAACCGTCGGTTCTCGATTTCCTTGGCCTGAGTTTCAGCACCTTGATGACGTCAGATGTCTCACCGTTGCGGGCGTCAACGAAACTTGCGCAGGCTGGGTTGTATGTACAGTTGTTCGGCTCGCTGCTAATCGTTGTTCTCTTGGCGTTTGTGATTCTAACGAGCATTCGCGAGCGATACCGACAAGACCTCGATGAGGTTGTGACTGAGCTAGGCACGGTATCTGAGACTGTCGGCCGATTTCTTGAGAAGAACTTCGACCTCACAGTGGCAGCAGCAGAGGCATTCCTACTGGACTCAAGCCCTGTCGTTACCCGGTGGCTGCTCTCGCTTCGGTATGGAGACGAGCGGGCACGTGAGATGTACGCTGCGGCTACCGCTCGCGGCGGGCCGGTTGCGCCGAAGCCTCCCGAGGACCTGCCTGTCGAGCCACCTCGCTTGCCTGAACCGCCAGGAGGTGGCGACGCCTCGACCTGAGACCTGTCCGGCAAGCTGGATGCAGTTAGAGCCATGCGTGCTTCGGATTCCTCTCTGCCTCATCCAAGCTCAACCGACCATCCTTCTGAGAATGTGCTCAATCTCGGTACAGCTCGATCAGTTCGGTTGGAGTGACGCCGACCGCCCGCAGCATATACAGGGCCTCGTTCACCACGGCATCCGCGCACCGATCCGAGCACGCCCCAAGTTGGCTCACGTGCAGCCGCTTCTGGCAGCCCCTACTCAGGCACCTGGGGCGACCCTTCCCTCGGACAGAGCGATAATGCGCGAACGGGCGCTGGGGGTCTCGCGTGCAGGGCCGCCCGGGACGCCTTGTCGGAGTGACGACTTGCATACCCGGAAAGACATCCACAACTGGCCGTCGCTGCGCCCGTAGGACTTGATTGATCAGATCCGGGAGGCTCGGCATTGTTTCTCTCCTTGTTCCGCCGACGTTGGCCAAGCCGCGTTGGAACAAGCCTGTGTCAAGAAGCAAATTGGCCCACCGATTGACGTTCGCGTGTCCGCGTCGGCCCTCCGTCGTTCCTCGTGTATGATCTGCCCGTTCAACCCTTCGGGCAACTTCTGCTACGGTACGGCGCAAGGGGCAACACAGTGAATGAGAATCGATGTCGAACAGACGACCAAGGCAGAGCGTTTGCCGGAAGTCAGCTTCAGGTGCAGATCTATGTCTCGCGACGGCAGGCCGAGCTTTCTCAAGCGGTAGCGGCCACAGTCGGGCTACCCGCCAACGCTCGGCTGATCTGGGTAGCGCCCTTGGAGGAACAGCGTTTTGCCGAGCCGATGGATGAAGAGTTCCTCCGAGTCCTTGGCTTGGGGCGCTTTGCGCCAGACCTTGCTCGTTTTTGGCCCAAGAGCGGGCCACGGTGGGATGCCCTTGCCCGCGTCGAGGTGGGTTCTGAACTCGTCGGCGTCGTGCTTGCGGAGGGTAAGAGCTACCCCCTGGAAATGTCTGGCCCTGGCTGTCAAGCGGTCGATCAGAAATCATTACGACAAATCAGGGAGGCCGTTGCGTCGGCGCAACGCTGGTTTGAGGTGGATGACCCGCCTACGGACTGGCTGGGGCGTTGGTATCAGTACGCCAATCGGCTGAGCCACCTGTACTTCTTGCGCGAGATCGTCGGCGTTGACGCGTGGCTCGCGAATCTCTGCTTTGTGAATGACCGATCTGCCACTCCAACTCACGAATGCGATTGGGTGACCTGGCTCCGCGAAGTTCGAATTGAGCTTGGATTCGCCCTCGATATACCATGGACGGCGGACGTGTTCCTGGAGGCGCGGGATCGGCACGAATTGCTGTACCAAGAGAACGGCCGCTGAGCCACTGTGGGCAAGGGTGTTCTCCGCCACTCACAGACTCTCACAGCAGGCTCGTTCCTCGCCTAAGGGGGAAGCAGTAGACCCCAGGTTCGAGACCGGCACCGGCACGGTAGCGCCCTGGGATGGACGCGTCGTATCGTCTGTGGGTGCCTGAGAAGGCCGGGAGTACAGGTTCGTCGGTTCCGGAGTGTTCAGTCGCGTTGTCATCCGCCTGGAGCTGAGTCGCGGTGAGGTACTGTCAAATGCTGACTCAATTGGTGATTTGGTGTCTGGTGGCGGTCAGTCTTAGTGCGCAACCTCAGGTCGCCACGTCCTTGGTGTCTGACCAATTGCTGAACGAGGCGATTACGGCCGGGCAGGCCGGAGAAGGCGGAGCCTACCTGATCGACGGCCTGGCGGAGCCGGACAACCTGACGGTGGTCAAGTTCGGAATCGTCTATACACCGTACGCACGCGTCGCCACCGCAAGCCGCGAGGCAAAGAAGATGTACCGTCCGTTCAGCCTCGACGACGCCAAGAAGCAGACCTTCAGTGCGATTGGCACCGGTGGTGCCATGGCGACTGTTTTTGAGGCGCTCAAGGACCGGCCCCTAGCAGAGCCACTCACGTATATCGTCGCGTTGCCGTTCTCCCGAGTGCTCAACGCGACGACCATGGGGGATGCGGCGTCGATGATAAGCGTCAAGCATGTGGTGATCCTCTCGGGGGGACAGGCAATCCAACCAGTCTGGATCAAGCCGTACCAGGTGGTATTTCAGAACGCGATGGGAGCTAAGATCGAAAAAGAGGGTCTCGTTGCCGCGTTCAATCCGGGCGACATCGTGCCCGGCAATCAGTTTGTCTTCATCTACGTCGGGTCTACGGCACCTGGGCTGGATCTCACGGAACAGCGGCGCCGCATTCTCAAGAAGGACGGCGAGTCCTGGAAGTGAGCGTACGCGCCCGTATGGTGGATGACAAGCGATGGTGCATGCGCACGGCAGCTTGGAGTCCAAGCGGCGGCCCTTCAGTTCGTCCCCCGATGTGACGCGATGGATTCCTCTCAATGCATGCGTGTGTTAGTGCCTGATTCGACACCTTCGTCGGGTCCTACGGAGTGAACTGGCCAAGTGCGCGTCGCACTCTGACCCGTGTAGCGCACCGCAGATCGACGGTCAGCCGCTCAGTAGGAGCCGCTGGCGGTTGCGATGACATATGCCCCGCAACTCTGGCTGGTCTTGTAGAGCGTGCCCCGTTTGTAAATGTCCGCAGTGACGCAGCCGCTCGGCATATCGTTCTGAACCGACACATACAGGAACTGCCCGGCGTGCGCACCAGAGAACGTGTACGACCAGGGCAGCAAGACGTCGGCGACCTGTGAGGTGCCCTCGCTTGCATTCGCATAGGTGATGCTACTCGCACGATAACCGCTCACCCGATATTCCACATCGGGATAACTCAGGGATACCGTCGTGCTTTTCGTTGATGAGCCATCACCATTAGTGGCGGTCATCGTATAAGTCGTCGTGCTAATGGGCGAAACCGTCTTGCTCCCCGTGGTGGAGACTGTACCGATTCCGTGGTCAATCGTGATGCTCGTGGCATTGCTGACAGACCACTTCAGCGACGAGCTTTCGCCGGGACTGATGCTGCTGGGACTGGCCGTGAACGACTTAATGACCGGCAGATCCAAGATCCTCGGAACGTCCGCTGTACCAGTCACCGTCAGAGAATGCTGATTGTCGTCGAAGCCCGTGAGCGAGACTGAGACTTTCGTCGCGGCTCCTTTCGAACCGTCGCTGTCTGTTGAGGTCAGGCTCTTGGTATCCGCCGTGCCATTCGCGGGGACCTTGTTGTTCGCCGCGGTTACAAGCGGGTTGTCGAAGTGCGTAGCGCCAATCGTACCGGAGGCGTTTGAGAAAGTCAGATCGGCCGCGCTGATCGTCGCGACCACGCCACCGGATTCCCGGAGGGTAATGTTGACCGTGTACTTGTATCCCGATGTCGCCGCAGCCTGGGGCTGCGGGGTCGCCGTGACAATGATTCGTTCGACCGATTCCAGACCCGCTGTCGTGTTTGTCGAACTCTGAACGGTGAACGTCGTGATGGCCACAGCGGCCGTCGGTTTCGAAGGCGCGGTGGGTGTTGTCGGTGACACCCCGCTTCCGCCACAAGCAACGAGCAAGAGACCGGCGGCGGCAAGAATGACCAAGCGTTTCATGGATCGTGCTCCTTGGTACCACCTCCGGTCGATACCCATGTAATCCGAGCCGGGACTTCTGAGTTGGTTGTCCCAGGTCGGCACGTTTGTACACCGAGGCCCTCAGCCGTGGGACAGATTCACCCGGCGCCCATTCTTGGCTCCCAGAACGGTCAGCGGCTTACGCTCAATGGTGTGGGCAGTGGCCCCTTGACGCTCGTCGTGTGTCAATTCCCGACAAATCCAAAAATCCACGGGTGGCCTGTTCGGCCGATTTCAGCGGTCCCCGCGACTGGATTATACTTCCGCCCGCCCGGCGCAGAGGCCCGAGCTTGGAAATGTGACCATGGCCGGAGGAGGCTGACATTGGCGAATCGAATCTCGCGCGAGGATATGCTGCGTTGGGCCAAGGGTGGCGCCCTCTCACGGCTCCACGACATCAGAGAGGAAGAGGCCACGATTCTCAGGTTCCTGGGACGGACGCCCAAGGCTCATCACAACGCTCAGACGAAGCCACGACGCCGCACGATGACGCCCGCCCAGCGGAAGGCCGTTAGCGAACGGATGAAGAAGTTCTGGAGTGAGAGACGCCGCACGAAGAGACGCTAGATCGCCTGGCGTGATATCGGTCAGGAGGAAACGGGGCGCCGGATCGGCTCCATCTGTGAGGTCGCGGTTTAGTTCGCTGGATGGCCAAAACGCCCTCCCCACTCGCACGCCTGCTCGGACAGATTCTCGCGGTCTTCGAGCAAGCGGCGTGGACTGGTACAGAGCCGCCGTCGTGCGGACGCCCGTCAGTCTCTGACGATGTGGTCGATCTTGTACGGACCGTTCGCGGGGAGCGCGGGACGGCGGAACCCGACCGTGTAGGTGTGGCCGTCGATCACGTAGTCCGCGATGAACGCATCCTCGCCGAAAGGCTCGCGTGACACGTACCGTCCCAGCAGGGGCAGCGCCTCGTCCCACGTCATGCCAATTCGCACCTCACCTTGCGGAGTGCTGATTGACCCCACGAGTTGCGGCCCTTCTTCGGCTGGCTTCGTCGGGTTGTCCGCGCCAGCGTCTGCTTGCGACGGTGTGGCTGAGTGCGACGGCATCGTGGGCGGCGGGTTCACAGCGACAGCCAGGAGAGTCAAGAAGAACATCGCGACAAACCCGAATACCAGTCGGAGGACGATCGGGCCGCTCAGACCCGCGATGACTCCAGCCAGGATCAGCCACAGTCCGAACCCACGCCCCGCGACCGGCGCACTGGCGACGAGAAGTGTTCCGACGACGACGCTGCCCCACGCAGCGTACGCCCTCCGACCGTTGGCAAAGCTCACCTTCCGCCGAGGACGTGGCGTCGGCTTCGATGCAGCCGACGGTGGGACCACGGGCAGAACAGCCGGTGCTGGCTTCGGGATCGGGAGCAACTTCTCACCGCAGTAACGACACTTGATCGCCTCGTCCTGAATCTCCTCCGCACAGAATGGGCACTTCTTCATCGGGTACCCGGCCTTTCTGGGACCACTCGTCTTCCGGCGTCAACCCACTCAGGATTCGCGCGCTTCGTCGCGCACGACCCTGAATTCCGGCCCAATCCTCAACGTCTGCCAGTCGATGTTGCCCGCCCTGATGGCGCTGCGCAGAGACCGCTGAAGCCGCTCGCGGCGGCTGGACTCCGGCGGATGGTCCATGAACAGAACTGCTCCACAGCGGCTCTGGCTCATCCCTGTGAACACCACGTAATCCACGGGATGAAACAGCACCTTCATGTCGCGGAGCTTGATTCGGTGGTCCGTGAACAGCGGGGCTAGACGGCGGAGCAACCGTAGCGCCGCCCGCTGGCCCTGTTGTCGTGCCCTCTCTCGGATTGCTTCTTCCTGTTCGTCGAACCGGTCGTTCCGCCGTTCAAGGCACTGAGAGGCGGCCGCCACCCGGTCGAACTCGGTCTGCGGCGGCGGCCGATCAGAGAAGATCATCGCATCACTGAGTCGGAACAACTCGCCGCAACACGGACAGAACCCGTAGATGCGTTTGATCTCCCCAAACACGGTGATCAGGTTCATCGCGCACCGCCCCTTCCCGGCGTTGTGACTCGCAGCGCGACCTTCCCGCGTTCTACGGCTGCCTTGACTTGGGCCTGCATCGCCGACAGACGCGCCTTGCCTGATTTCACGTCGATGAAAGTCAGCGCCTCAACGCGCCCGCGCGTGGAGATCCCGCGGAACACGATGTAGTCAATCGGCTCGAACAGTGAGCGGCAATCCCCCGCACGAGCCGGGAATCCTGGCAGTGACGGCGCGATCTGCTCCACCACCTTGCCGATGGTCACCGACTCGGTGGTGATTCGCGAGCGGGTCTTGGCTCCTGCGCGTCTTTCCCGGAGTTCCGCTCGTTGGAGCGCCAACTGATCCCGTTGCTCGGCAAGGTACTCAAGCGCGCGGGCGGGCAACGCCTGGGTGGCGTCGAACAGTCCCGCCCGCGCCAGGCGAAACGCGCCGTCGCAGGTGGGGCATCGCGCAAGGAGCCCACGCTGTCGTCTGAGGTCGCGTAGTAGGGACATCGGCCAACCTCCCTGGAGGGCTCTGAGCCTCGAAGCGTGACAACCGCCGGTGTCCGGGTGTCCGTGCTCGAAATCCTCCGTTCGGACACTCGAACGCATTATAACGGATATATCCCGTAGACGAGATCAAGGCCCGGCGCTCAACATCCGGGCGTGCCGACCAAACGGTCCCATCCCCTGCTACGCCGGGTGGGCGTCCGTCTGCGCAAGGCCCGGCGTGCGCGAGGAATCAGTCAGGAGCAACTCGCCCTGACTGCAAACCTGGACCGGTCATTCGTCTCCGGACTCGAACGGGGCGAATTCAACGTCAGTCTGCTGGCGCTGGCCAAACTCGCCCGGGTGCTGGACGTTCGCCTTGGCGCCCTGATCGGGACTGATTAGGATTCTGCTGAAGCACTTCTCAGAGGGGCATCCGCTCTCCAGGCGCGGGATCGGCACGAATTGCTATCGCCCAGGCTGACGTGGCGTTCGTCGAGGTCCAGAATCCGCTGGAACAGCGAAACGCAAGGTCCGGGGGCGGCCTATTGAGAAGAGCTTGCAGGACAGCCACCGATCTCAGTGCTGGGGGATTCGCCATTTGTCGATTGAATCCGCCTAAGCCATCAAGCCACGCGTCGCACCAACATGATCGCACGAAGCAACCGGCCCGCGGGCCCCATTTGGATGTCAGACGGCCTCATTCGCTCAGCGTGAAGTACTCTCGCACGAGTTTCAAGTGATGTCTGATTCGATCCTCCGCGTACCCCGTGACGGTCGAATGCGCAAGCTGCCACTCGAAGTACTCGTCGAGATGTGCAAGCATCTGAGCGGGGTCGACCTTTGGATCCGAGTAGTTGAACCAGTCGAGCCAAATGAAACGAAAAGGCTGATCGCCGTCAGGCGCGAACCCGCGGGCTGACGAGTGAACGGCCAGACCAAACGGCGGCGCCTCGCGCTCGTCGCGATACGCCTGGGCCATCGGCAGTCCCATGAGCATACTGTCTCTGATGCCCTCATGCCGCTTCAGGACGAACGAGGTGCGCTGGTCGAGATCGCATCCGTGATAGACCGGCCCGAATGCGATTGCGCCCCGAACAAGAAACTGATGGAAGGGAACCGGCTCGTGTAAGAATGTTATGGCGAGCCGACATAGCGCCTGGTTTAGCAAACGCTGAAGGGTCATGCGGCGTTCCGCTGTGATGTAGACGCCATCCATCACAGGGTAAAGCCGGACGCCTTGCCCCTCCGCGACCTCCTCGGCGGCCTCCAAGACTGCACACTGGAGCTTGAAGATGAAGTTGGCCGCGATGGGCAGGGAGCGCAACATCTGGTTGGCCGTGCCCATGACATCCAGCCAGCACACGTAGTCATAGTGCGGATTGACGAGATACTTCGAGTCAAAGAAGATGCCACGTGAACTTGGGGCCTTTGATTCGTCCCGCATACTCACCGTCAACCTAGCGTCCGCGGCTCTCCCGCGGCGCGTCGCCGCTCGTGCCGCTCGCGCGGTCGGCCGCAGCCAGCAGTTTGGCTGCGCCTGATGGCGAGCACCGCCAGTTGTAGGAGAGCGAAGCCGCGCGCTTAGGCGGAAACCTAAGCCGCTTGGACATCAACGCTTCACCCCCTCGGCGTGAAGCCGAATGTCGGCGACGGTGGCTTCCGCGAACTCGGCGGGCACTTCAAGCAGTTCCGCATTCAAGACAACGGCATTCTTGAGCTCGCGCCCATCCGCCATCGTTACATCGACACGCTGATAGCCCATGCCGGACTCTGGCCACGTCAACAATTGATCGGTCCAGCGCTTGTCGAGCTTGATTCGCATGGCTACTCGTCAGGCAACCTCGCCGGAGGCTGTGTCACTGTATCTTTCGTCGTGCCGTCCGTGAAGATAACTTCGACGCCCCCACCCAAGTGGCCGTTGGCGGGTTGCACGATCCCCTTCTGAATCTTCGTGTCCTTCAGGGGCTTGATCGTGAAGCGATACGACGCCGGGTCGTCATTCGGAAGGGCATATCTCTCGACCGCTTCCTTGCCGGTCTTCACCTTGTTGCCGTCTTCTTCAGTTGTAGCATACGTGCCCGGCAGCAGGCTGTTCTCAGCCGTTACACGACGGTCGTTCGCAAAGGCTGAGAATCGGTAGAACCTCTCGCCTTCCTTCGTCTTCTCGACTTCGGCCTCACTTGCGCCACCGGCCAACTTCGCGTCGCGCTTGGAGAGCACGGTTGTTCGCGAGTCGCGCACGACCGTAAGCGACCGGAACCTCCCGACCGTGCTGTTGGCGGTCTTCAACGCCTCGGCGACAGACTTCGTGAGCATGACTACGCGGTCGCTTCGGCGGTCCTCGTCCAAGGTCAATAGTTCCGCGTTGTAGACCAGCCCCCGTTTCGTCTTGTAGTCTGTCGTAACAGCATCAACAACCTGATACCCCATTCCAGACTCAGGCTGCCGAATGAGGGAGCGAGTCTGATCGTCATTCAATCGATACATGACCACTCCAAGAATCGCTGGCGCAGATCGCTCTGCGCGAGCCAGCGCGCCGGTAGCCCGCCGAATAGTCGGCCGAACTCGGTAGTTCGACCTGCTTGTGGGCGGTCGCAGTCTAGCACCACGGCGGGGCTTGATCAAAGCGTCCCTGGAAGTTCCTCATCCAGCTTTGCGGACGGTCTGGAGGTCTGGGCAGGTCGATCAAGGCAGAGGCGGGGCCCCCTGCGGCGGTCGCGGCCTATATGGCACGGTATGTCACAGGACGCGGTGGACGACTTCGAACCGTCGGCTGGTCAATCTGCTGATTGAGGAAGTGGGCCAACATCCTTGCGAACCACCGGCCGCATGACGCAGTTGGTGCCCCTGCCAACCGCCCTCAGCTCTTGTGTCCGGGGGTCCGACGCGGTGCCTACCGGGCCTTGGCGATTTGGATGGAAGTGCCGTCCCACTGACGGCGGAAGTCACGGATACGCAAGCGGCTCGGTCGCCGGTAGCCGCGCCGGAACTGCGGGTCAAGGTAGGTGATTGTCTCGGCGTCGATGCCGATCAGCACGATCCAGTGGCCGGACTTGCCCCACCGCCACCCACTCTTGCCCATGCCGACCATCAGTGGCGCACGCTGAAGCCGCAGCTTCACGGTCGTCCATGTTGCTCGGCTCTTGTGGTGGGTCGCTCGGTAGGAGATCCCGTGCCGCCGGAAGTAATTGGTGACGTCCTGGGGTCCAGCACCAAGAACGATGTCTCGGCGGCGCGACTGGGAGGGAGGGCCGTCGATCCCGAGGGCCTTCCGCAACTCACGGTACGACGGGACCCGCTTTCGGCGGAAGTGATGTTTCAGGAGCATCATGGTGGCTGCGACGCCGCAGGCGACGCTCTGGAAGGCGTAATCGCGCTGGCTGACAAACGGCACCTTGTGCATCGGGTGGACCTCCTTGGCGAACGATGAACACGGCTCGCGCTGGACATGTTCAGACCGCTCGCTTCGTTGGGAACGGCACCACGACCTCGCTGGGCTTCTCGGTCAAAATACGCTCCAACTGTCGTCCCCACTTGGTCAACGCTTTCTGCTTCTCGGCGTCGTAGCTGTAGCGGTCGTAGACGGCCGTGATGTCCCGATCAACGTGGTTGAGGATCTTCTTCAACACGTCACGGGACGTCCCGCTCCCTGTCATCAGGCTGGCCGCCGTGCGGCGCAGGTCGTGCGGGCGGAACTCGACGCCCGACGCGTCCCGGATGCGTTTCGCGGCCTTCTGAACCCAAGCTACCGGCTCTGACGCGCGAGGGGACGGAAATACCCATTCACTCATCATTCTTGGTTCCAGGTGCTTCTTGGCCCGGCCAACGTTAATCTCGGCGATGCGCTGTTCGTACCAGGTCTTGAGTTCCCTCAGCAGCTTCACGGCCTCTTCCGTCAAGAAGACCCGGTGCGGGCGGCCGTTCTTCACGCACGACGCGGGCATCGACCACCAGCCCTCCTTCTCCCTGAGGTCCAAGTCGTCCCAGCGCATTTGCAGCACCTCCCCGCCCCTCTGAGCCGTCATCAATCTCAAACGGAATGCGGCCTGAATCGGAGGTTCCTCCTTATCGAGCGCCGCCCAGATACTGCGGATTTCGTCGTGATTGAGAACCCGATCTCGCGGCACTTCTCTCCCCATCGGCTTTACCTGGCTACACGGGTTCTGATCAATCCACTCCCTTTCGATGGCGAAGTTGAAGATCTTGCGGACCAGCGCCAGCATGCGATTCGCGTGAATCGGAGCACCACGGTCCACGATGCTCTCGATCAGCGCACGCACATCCCTCCGACTAACGTCGGATGGCTTCACGTACTTCCAACGCGGCAGCAGTTCCTGTTTGATCATCCGCTCGTCTTGTCGCCACGACTTCTTCAGGGGTTTGGCGTGACGCTCCAGGTACTCGTCAGCCAACTCGGCGAACGTGCGCGCGGTGCGTGCCGCGGCCTTGTCAGCGGCTGGATCGTGCCCCTCGCGCACGCTGGTCAGCTTCTTCCTGGCCAGTTTGCGCGCGTCCGCGAGATCCATTTCGGCAGCTTTCGCGAAGCTATGGCGACGTACGCGACCGTTGTAGCCGTACATCACAACCCAGGTCTTCGTGCCCATGTACGAGACGCGCACACCGAATCCGGGCAGCGAGTCGTCCCAGTAGTCGATCTGCTGCTTCGGAAGCGGCGGCTTGAGCGACCCAACGGTGCGAGCGGTCAGATTGACGGTCGGCATGTCTTCCTCCAAGGCGCGCAGGTCGCGCATAGGTGACGGCGAGGCGAAACACTACGGGCGGTCTTAGAACATTCTAGAACAACAGTAAGTCTTTTGGTATTAATAACTTACTGCCATTCTCTGTTTCTTGCTGGTTCGGTAGGTTGCGGCAGGTTTCGCTCTAGAAACGACTCTTAATCTGCGGGTTGTAGGTTCGATTCCTACGCGGCTCACCAGCCTTCGCTCGCGCGTTCCTTTCACACCGCGGGAGCTACGGCTGGGCAAGCCAACAGCCACGCCGAAGCCGCGCGGCGCTCCGTCGATTCAGGCTTCTCTCAGCGAATAGCTGGTGCTTCGGCCCCCGCCAG
>JAHECP010000139.1 GCA_024641665.1 Acidobacteriota bacterium | reverse complement strand
GGCGACGCGCGCCTTGCCGAAGCGATCGGCCCAGAGCCCGGCGAGCACGCAGCCCGGGGCGCCGCTCGCCACCGCCACGAACGCGGCGAGCGAGCCCAGTCGCGACGCCCCGGCCGGGTCCGCCGCCGCGAGGCTGGCCGCGGCGAACGCGCCGAACCAGGTCCACATCGCGTACAGCTCCCACATGTGGCCGAGGTAGCCGAGCGTGGCGAGCCGCGCGCCGCGGTTGGCGAAGACGTCGAGGGCGGCGCGGGGGTTGAAGGGCGAGGTCGCGGCGACGTACGGGCCGTCGCGGACGACCGTGAGCACGAGGACGCCGCCCGCCGAGGCCAGCGCGGACGCGACGAGGACCATCTGGCGCCAGTTCACGCCGGCCGCGAGCCCCGAAAGCAAGTGCGGGAACGCCGAGCCGACCGTCAGCGCGCCGACGACGACGCCGAGCGCGGTGCCGCGACGGCGCCGGGTCCAGCCTGCGGCGATCTTCAGCCCGGGCGGGTAGACCCAGGCGAGTGCCACGCCGGTCGCGAAGCGGCAGGCGATGAGCGTCACGGCGCCGCCCGCCATCGCCACCCCCGCGTTGGCCGCCGCGCCGCCGACGCAGCCGAGCGCAAAGAGCCGCCGCGCGTTGATCAGGTCGGGGAGGCTCAACAGCGCGCTGCCGAGCGTGCCGGCGACGAAGCCGGCCTGCACGGCCATCGTCAGCCAGGCGGCCTCGCCGGGCGTCAGCGCGAAGGCTGCCACGATCGGCGCGGTCACGGCCGTGGCCGAGAACCACATCGTCATGCCGAGGAGCTCGGCGAGCGAGATGAGCGCGAGCATGAGCCGTGGCATCGAAGGGGTTCCAGTATCGTCGGACGGCCGGGCTGGCGACAAGCGCCGGGCATCGGACCGGCCGAGGTTTGCCGGCGGCCGGTTTTCCGGTAGGATGCACGAAAGCCGAAGCGGATGCACGTGGCGCGGGTCCGTCTCGCGCCGGCCGCGCGCGGCCGATCCCGCCGGAGCCTCTGTCGGATGCTGAGCATTCCGTTCGTCAGCGAGACGCTCGAGAACGGGCTGGATGTGATCGTGCACGAGGACCGGCGCTGTCCGATTGTCGCCGTCAACGTGTGGTATCACGTCGGTTCGAAGAACGAGCAGGTGGGGCGCACCGGCTTCGCGCACCTCTTCGAGCACCTCATGTTCGAAGGGTCGGTGCACCACGACCGCGGCTACTTTCACCCGCTGCAGGAGGCGGGCGCGGCGCTCAACGGGTCCACCAACGCCGACCGGACGAACTACTGGGAGGTGGTGCCGGTCAACGCGCTCGACCTGGCGCTCTGGCTGGAGTCGGACCGGATGGGCTACCTGCTGCCGGCCCTCACCGGCGCGAAGTTTCGCAACCAGCGCGACGTCGTCCTGAACGAGCGGCGCCAGAACTACGAGAACCGGCCGTACGGGCTGGCCACGATGGCGCTCGTCGCCGCGCTCTATCCCGCCGATCATCCCTATCACTGGCTGACGATCGGCTCGGCCGACGACCTGCGGGCGTCGAGCCTCGAGGAGGCGCAGGCGTTCCTCGCGCGGTACTACCATCCGCGGAACGCCTCGCTGACGCTGGCGGGCGACGTCGAGGCCGGGCGCGCCATGGAGCTCGCGCGCCGCTACTTCGGCGAGATCGCGCCCGGGCCCGAGGTGCCGCCGGTGATGGCGGCCGCGCCGGCGCTCGCGCGCGAGGCGCGGCTGCGACTCGACGACCAGGTGGAGCTGCCGCGGCTCTATCTCGCGTGGCACTCGCCGAAGCTCTTCGCCGAGGGCGACGCCGAGCTCGACCTCGTGGCCGACCTGCTCGGCAACGGCAAGACGTCGCGGCTCTACCGCGCGCTCGTGTACGAGCGGCGCATCGCGACCGAGGTGGCCGCCTCGCAGAACTCGCGCGAGCTGTCGAGCTTCTTCCAGATCGTCGCGACGGCCGCCCCCGGCCATCCGCTCGCCGAGCTCGACGCGGCCGTCAGCGAGGAGATCGCGCGCCTGCAGGCATCGGGACCCGACGAGGGCGAGATGGAGCGCGCGTCCGCGCAGGCCGAGGCGCACTTCGTGCAACGCCTGCAGACGGTCGGCGGCTTCGGCGGCAAGTCGGACCAGCTCAACGCCTACAACGTTTTTCTGGGCGCGCCCGGCCACTTCGAGCGCGACCTGGCGCGCTATCGCGCCGCGACGGCCGCGTCGCTCGAGCGCGCCGCGGCTGCGTATCTGGCTCCCGACGCGCGCGTCGCGCTGTCGGTCGTGCCGCGCGGGCGTGCGGACCTCGCGCTCGCCGGCGCCGAGCCGGCCACGGTGTCCTGATGTCCGTCGACCGGTCCGCCCTGCCCGCGCTCGGCCCCGACCCGACGTTCCGGTTTCCGGCCATAGCCAAGCGGACGCTCGCGAGCGGCATGCGCGTCTGGACGGTGGAGCAGCGCGCCGTGCCGCTCACGACGCTGCTGTGGCTGCTGCCGGTGGGCGCGGCGGCCGACCCGGCGGGCCAGCCGGGCCTGGCCGCGCTCGTCGGCGACCTGCTGGACGAGGGCGCGGGCGACCGCTCCGCGCTCGAGGTGCACGAGACCCTGTCGCGCCTCGGCGCGCGTCTCGACACCGACGTCGGCGCCGACGCCACGACGCTCACCCTGACCGTGCTGTCGCGCAACCTCGATCGCGCGCTCGAGCTGCTGGCCGAGCTCGTGTGCCGGCCGAGGTTCGACGCCGAGGAGTTCGAGCGCGTGCGCGAGCGGCGCCTGCACCGCCTCGTGCAGCTCCGCGATCTGCCGCCGGCCGTCGCCGACCGGGTATTCCTCGAGCTCCTGTACCCCGGCCATCCTTACGGGCACCTGGCCGTCGGCACGGAGGCCTCGCTCCGCCGCTTCACCGTGGACGACGTGCGGGCGTTCCACCGGCGGGCGTACGCGGCGTCCCGCGCCACCCTGATCGTGGCGGGCGACGGCGAGCAGGACCAGCTCGCCGCGGCGGCCGCGCGCGCGTTCGACGGCGCGGCCCTGGGCGCGGCCGCGGACGTCGTGGACGCGGCGGCGATCCCCCCGCCCGACCCGCCGGGGACGCGGATCGCGCTCGTCGATCGGCCCGGCGCCGCCCAATCGGAGCTGCGGATCGGCCGCGTCGCCACCTCGCGCCACTCGCCCGACTACCACGCCCTGCTGGTCCTGAACATGGTGGTTGGCGGCCAGTTCGTGAGCCGCGTCAACCTGAACCTGCGGGAGGAAAAGGGTTACACCTACGGAGTGCGCAGCTCGTTCGACTTCCGGCGCGGTCCCGGGCCGTTCGTGCTCCAGATGAGCGTGCAGACCGACGTCACTCGGGCGGCCATCGAGGAGTCGCTCCGGGAAATCGACGCCGTGCGGGCCGACCGTCCCGTCGAGCCGCGGGAGCTGGACATCGCACGGGCGGCGCTCATCCGGGGCTACCCCCGCAGCTTCGAGACGGCCCCGCAAATCGCTCGCGCGTGCGCGCAGCTCGCCCTCTACGAGCTCGCCGACGACTACTTCACCCAGTTCGTGCCGCGGGTCCAGGCCGTGGCCGCCGAGGACGTGACCCGGGCGGCGCATCGCTACCTGTCGGGCGACGGCCTGGTGACGCTGGTCGTCGGCGACCGGGAGCGGACGCTGGCCGATCTCGAACGGATCGGCCAGGGCCCGGTGACCCAGCTCTCACTTCCGGCCTGACCCCCCTCCGGCCCCCGGCCGCCGTCGAGCGAACCACCGGCGCGGCCCGTGCGTCATACAGGGTTGACCGCACCCGTCGAGTCCAGCTGATGTACACTGAGCAGGATCGTATGAGTCTGGCCCGTGTCAGTCTGAGCCTGTTCGGGGTGGTCGGCATCCTGGCCGCAACCATCGCGGGCGCGACCATCTGGCTGCTGCTGACCGATCCGGTGACGGTGGCCGACGCCGTGGCCAGCGGTGAGGTGTCGCCGCTCGTCAAAGCCCTGGCGGGCGTGCTCTACGACGCCATGCAGGGCATCCTCAAGTACCTCTAGCGGTCAGGGGTCAGCGGTCAGGGGGCAGGGGTCAGGCGTGAGCCATGAGCCCTGAGCCGACGTGAGCCGTGAGCCGTAAGCCATCTAGAGATTCCGCGCGAGAAACCGCGTCAACACGTAGCCGTCCATCCAGCTGAAGGGCGCATGGCCCGTGCTGTAGTGGCCGCACGGCAGCACCGTCAGCTGGTGGGCGATGCCGGTCGCGCGGAACTCGTCCACGAGCCGCCGCGACAGGTACACCGGGAACGTCAGGTCGTAGAGGGCGTAGATCAGCAGGATGCGCCGCCCGCGGACGCGCTCAAGGAAGGGCAGCGGGCTGATCGGCAGCCAGCAGCGGCGGAGCCGGTCGAGGTCGATGTGCCCCTCGAGGGCGCGGCGCACGTGCTCGGTCGACAGGCCCTCCCAGACCACGTCGGCGAAGAACGGCGAGATGTGGTTGAACGCGGCCGCCTCGATGAGCGGCTCGTGCGCCGTCGCCAGCAGCGCCAGGCACGAGCCGAGGCTGGTGCCGAGGATGCCGAGGCGCCCGTACCCCTGCCTGCGCAGCCACGCGAGCGCGCGGCGGCTGTCGACCACGGCCTGCCGGCACACCTGCGCCGTGCGGCCCACGTTCGCGCTGACGACGTAGTCGGCGCGGGTGAGCTCGGGCGGCATGCGCCGGTCGTGGTACGGCAGGCTGAGGCGCAACGCCGCGACCCCGAAGCGCGCCAGCACCCGGCACAGCCCCACGTGGCTGTGCTCGTCGGCGTTCCACTGCGGCAGGACCAGAACGGCGCGCCGCTTGCCGCGCGCGCCCTCGTTCGCCGCGCGGAACAGCTGCGCGTGCACCAGGTCGTTCTCGGGATGCGGCGTCCGGATCGCGCTCGGGAAGCGCAGCCACTCGCCGTCGAACTCGTAGTCGTCGGTGGGCGGACAGTGGTAGAAGCGCGCCGAGTCGGCCATCGCCTCGTCCACCCACGCGTCGATCCGGGCGAGCGGGTCGCCGGTCGCGCGGCGGCCGTTCTGTTCGATCCAGTCGAGGCCCCACTCGAAGGGCCGCACGACGCGTTCGCCGTCGCTCTTCGCCGCCAGCCGCCGCTCCCACCGGTGGAACAGTCCGTCGACCACATTAGGCCCCAGCCGAGTCGGACCGGCCGGTCACGTGCGGCTCCAGCGCCTCGGCGAGATCGAGCAGGCGGATCGTGTCGCCGTGCGGGCCGACGATCTGGCAGCCGCACGGCAGGCCGGCCGGCGTCGTCCCGCACGGCATCGAGAGCGCGGGGTGGCCGGTCATGTTGAAGAGCTGGGTGAGGCGCAGGAGCGCGGCGCGGACCGGCTCGGTGCCCGACTCGATCTGCACGGTCGTGGCGCCGAGCGGCGGCGCGGGGATGGGCAGCGTCGGGAGGACCAGGGCGTCGCAGCCCGCGAGGGCGGCATCCACCTCGCTGCGCAACGCGCGGCGGCCGTCGAGCGCGCGCAGGTAGTCCTCGGCCAGCACGTAGCGACCGAGCTCGAGGCGCAGCCGGACCGGCTTCGTGTAGTCGTCGGGCGACTCGTCGAGCGCGCGCGCGTGGTAGCGCGCGGCCTCGGCGAGGCTGATGTGCAGGTAGACCGGCGCGATGTCGTGGGCGTGCGGGATGTCCACGTCGCCGATCGTGACGCCGGCGCGCACGAGCCGCTCGACGGTGGCCTCGAACGCGCGGCGCACGTCGGTGTCGAGCCGCTCGAGGAAGTAGCGGCGTGGCAGGCCCAGCCGGAGGCCGTCCACCGGCTCGCGGGGCGGCCGCGCCGTGCCGCCCGCCATGACGGCGAACAGCAGGCGCGCGTCGGCGACGGTTCGGGCGAGCGGGCCGACGTGGTCCATGCTGGGGCTGAGCGGCACGACACCCGTGCAGCTGAGCGCGCCGATCTGCGGCTTGAGCCCGACGATGCCGCAGGCCGACGCGGGAATACGGATCGAGCCGCCCGTGTCGGTGCCGATCGAGGCGAACGACATGCCGGCCGCGACGGCGGCGGCCGAGCCGCCGCTCGAGCCGCCGGGCGAGCGCGACGGGTCGTGCGGGTTCCGGGCCGGGCCGAACGCCGAGTCCTCGTTGGTGACGCCGAACGCGAACTCGTGCAGGTTGGTCTTGCCGACGAAGATCGCCCCGGCGGCGCGCAGCCGCGCGATGACCGGCGCATCGTGCGTGGCCCGGTGACCGATGCGCACCCGCGAGGCGGCGGTCGTCGTCACCCCCTCCAGGTCGATGAGGTCCTTGATCGAGATCGGGATGCCGTGCAGCGGCCCGCGGTAGCGGCCATCGGCGATCTCCCGGTCGGCCGCGCGCGCCTGCGCCATCGCGCTGTCGGCGAGCACGGTGATGAAGGCGTTGAGCGCGAGGCTCGCCGAGATCTCGCCGAGACAGGCGCGGACGAGCGCCTCGGCGGTGACCTCGCGGCGCTCCACGAGCGGGGCCGCCTCGAGAATCGGCAGGCGATGCGGGGTCTCGACCACGGCTAGGCCGGCCCCCGTCCGGTGTCGGCGGTTCCGTCCGAGCGGAAGCGGATCGGGTCGTCGCCGTTCCAGTCGGCGCGGCGCAGGATGTCGGTGGCCTGCGCCAGGTTCTGGAGCAGCGGCCGCAGCTCGGCCAGACCGCGCCGCTCCGCGTCGGCGATGGCGGCCTGCAACCAGTCGGTGATCTCCATGACGGTGAAGGTCTGAGCTGACGTCGTCGCGCGCCCGGTGCCGGTGCTGGCCGCGCCCCGCCCGGGTGCGATAAGCTGGCAGGCGCAACGAGGTACTCTATCACGTGACCCGAAAGATCCTCGCCGCCGTGATGACCGCGCCGGAGCGGCCCGTCGAGCTCCGCGAGTTCGCGGCGCCGGAGCTGGCCGAGGGCTCGGCGCTCCTCGAGACCGCCTTCTCCGAGGTGTGCGGGACCGACGTGCACCTCTGGCACGGCCGCCTGGCGGGCGTGCCATACCCGATCATCCCGGGCCACGTCTCAGCCGGCATCCTCCGGGCGGTGCGCGGCACCTTCGCCGGCCTCGACGGACGGCCCCTGGTCGAGGGCGATCGCGTGGTGTTCTTCGACGTGCACCGCACGTGCGGGCGCTGCCGCGCGTGCACGGTGAACGGCACGCCGACGCGCTGCCCGTCGCGCCGCGTCTACGGCATCACCGACCCGGCGAGCGAGGGCCTGTTCGGCGGCTGGTCGCAGGCCATCTACCTGGAGCCGGGGGTCTCCGCCGCGCGGCTGCCCGACGCCGTGTCGTTCGAGGACTACATCGGCGGCGGCTGCGGGCTCGTCACCAGCGTGCACGCGATCGAGCGCGCCGGCGTCGCGCCGGGCGACTCGGTGCTGGTGCAGGGGACAGGGGCGGTGGGCCTGAGCGCGATCGCGCTGGCGCGGCTCACCGGGGCGACGACCGTCGTGGCCGTCGGGGCGCCGCTCGACCGGCTCGAGCTGGCGCGGGCGATGGGGGCCGACCACGCGTTCGACGTGACGGCGACGACGCCGGCCGAGCGGGTCGCGGCGGTGCGCGATCTGACCGGCGGCGACGGCGTGGACATCGTGATCGAGGCCGCCGGGTCGGCGCGCGCCGTCGAGGAAGGGCTCGACCTCGTGCGCGACGGCGGCACCTACGTCATCGCCGGCCACTACACCAACGCCGGCCCGAGCACCGTGAACGCCCACGAGCAGATCAACCGCAAGCACCTCGACATCCGCGGCTGCTGGGGCAGCCACGTGCGTCACTTCGCGCGGGCCCTGCGCCTCCTCGAGCGCCACGCGGCGCACGTGCCGTGGCGCTTCATCGGCGCGCGGCAGTACGGCCTCGACCGGATCAACGACGCGCTGGCCGACGCCGAGGCCATGCGCATTCCGAAGGCCCTCGTCAAGCCGTAACCACGATGACACGAAGGGCGTCACGCGGGCCCACGATGACACGAAGCGCCGGCCCGCCGGGCCGGCGCGTGTCACGCTGCGATCGCACCTACGTGCGACAACCACGAAGGACACGAGGTCACGAAGAGAGAGTCCGCTCTGACGCCCCTTCGTGCCATCAGCATCTGTCGGCGACCTGTGCGGCCCGGCCGTGGTCGTCACAGCCGGCCGGGCCGCCGGCGGAGACGGAACGGAGGCGCGCGAGAGCGCGCCCAGCGGGGACAGGACCAGCGCGCCCTCGCACGCCTCCGTTCCGTCTCCCGCGGGCCCTACGGGCCCGTAGGTCGCCGTCGGACAGCGCCTTTCGCGCCATCGTGGTTTCCGTACGTGGACACGATCCGGCGTGACAGCCGCCGCGGATGACTTGGCCCATCCCGCCTCAGAAGGTAAGCTAGCCGGACGAGCCGCTGATGCGCTTCACCAAGATCGTCGCCACGCTCGGGCCGGCCAGCGCCAGCGATCGCGTCGTCGGCGACCTCGTGTCGGCGGGCGTCGACGTCTTCCGCCTGAACTTCTCGCACGGCACGCACGACGACCACCGCCGGCTCCACGGTCTGGTGCGCGAGGCCGCGCGGCGCGCCGGGCGCGTCGTGGCGATCCTGCAGGATCTGAGCGGGCCGAAGGTCCGCACGGGGCCGCTCGCAGGCTGCGCGCCGCTCGCGCTCGCCGACGGGGACCCGCTGCGGATCGCGCTCGGCGACTTCGCGGGCGGGCCGGGGCGCGTGTCGACGACGTCGGCGGCGCTCGTGCGCGGGGTCAAGCCCGGCGGCCGCCTGCTCCTCGACGACGGCCGGATCGAGCTGGTCGTGAAGGCGGTGGACGGTGACGAGCTGGTGACCGAGGTGGTGAGCGGCGGCGCGCTTGGCGCGCACAAGGGCATCAACGCGCCGGGCGTCGAGCTCGCGGCCTCCGCGCCGACCGACACCGACGTCGAGGATCTGCGCTTCGGGCTCGCGCTCGGCGTCGATCTCGTCGCCCAGAGCTTCGTGCAGTCGGCCGCAGATCTCGGGCGCGTCCGCGACGTCATGGCCGGCGCCGGCCGCGCCGTGCCCGTCATCGCCAAGATCGAGCGGCCCGTGGCGGTCGCGCACATCGACGAGATCCTCGAGGCGTGCGACGGCGTGATGGTCGCGCGGGGCGACCTCGGCCTGGAGATGCCGCTCGAGCAGGTGCCGCGCATCCAGAAGGAGATCACCCGGCGGGCGCGCGAGCTGGGGCGGCCGGTCATCGTGGCGACGCAGGTGCTCGAGTCGATGACCGTCGAGCCGCGGCCCACGCGCGCCGAGGTCAGCGACGCCGCGCACGCGGTGGACACCGGCGCCGACGCCATCATGCTGGCCGGCGAAACGGCCGTCGGCGTGTCCCCGGTCCGCACCGTGCGCACCCTGGGCGCGATCATCGAGGACGCCGAGCGCGGGCCGTCCACCGACCAGGCGCCGTTCGGCCGCCGCGCGGGCGCCGGGCATGGGCGCGCGCTCGCCGAGGCCGCCATCGCGCTCGCCGCGACGAGCGGCGCGGGCGCCATCGTCGCGGTGACCCGCGGCGGCAAGACCGCGCGACTGCTGGCGGCGCTCCGGCCGGTCGTGCCGGTGTTCGCCGCGACCGACGACGCGGAGGTGGCGCACGAGCTCGCGCTCTACCGCGGCATCGTGCCCGTCGTCGCCGACGTCGGTCCCGAGGACGCCGTCGAGCGGCAGCTCGTCGAGCGCGGCCTGATCGCGCACGGTACCGTCGTCGTCTTCGTCAACGTGCATCCGGACCTGGCGCGCCCGGAGGCGAACTTCGTGAACCTGCTCCGTCTGGCCTAGCCGCCACGGGCCGCCAGCCCGGCTCGCATCCCCTCGAGACTGCGATCATGCACGAGTCCCGCTCCGGCGTCGTCCACTTCATCCTCAGCAACTCGCTGCTGCTCGTCTTCGGCACCGTGGTGGCGCTCGTGTGGGCCAACGTGCGCCTCGAGAGCTACGAGTACTTCGAGGCGCTGCTGTACTACGCGGTGAACGACGTCGGGATGGTGTTCTTCTTCGGCCTGGCGGCCAAGGAGGTGTACGAGGCGATGCTGCCCGGCGGCGCCCTGTCGTCGCCGCGGCAGGCGGCCGTGCCCGTGCTGGCTGCGACGGGCGGCATGCTCGCGCCCGCCCTGATCTACCTGGCCGTCGTCCTGGCGGCGGGCCAGCCTGAGCTCGCACGCGGATGGGCGATTCCTTGTGCGACCGACATCGCGTTCTCCTACATGGTCGCGCGGCTGATCTTCCCGCCCGGACACCCCGCCATCCCGTTCCTGCTCCTGCTCGCGATTGCCGACGACGCGCTCGGCCTGATCATCCTGGCGGTGTTCTATCCCACCGAGGCCATCTCGCTCCTGGGCTTCGCGCTGTGGATGGCGCCGGCGCTGGCGCTCGCCTGGGGGCTGCGGCGGTTCCGCGTGCAGAGCTTCTGGCCCTACGTCCTCGGCGCCGGCACGCTGTCGTGGATGGCGCTGCACGCGGGCGGCTTCCACCCGGCGCTCGCGCTCGTGCCCGTCGTGCCGTTCCTGCCGCACGCGGCGCTCGGGCCCGCCGACCCGGACGCCCCGGTCGAGGATCGCGCGGAGCGCGCGGAGCGGAGCGGGGCGATGGGGCCCCGCGCGCGAAGCGCGCCAGGCGGGGTGCAGGGGGCCCCGCCGAAGTCGACGTTGGAGGCGTTCGAGCACTGGTGGCTCGTCCCGGTGCAGATCGTCCTGTTCTTCTTCGGCCTCGTGAACGCGGGCGTGCCGCTGGGGGCCGTGGGGTTGCCGACGTGGGCGGTGCTCACCGGGCTCTTCTTCGGCAAGCCGATCGGCATCTTCCTGTTTACCGCCGGGTCGATGGCCGTCGGTTTCCAGCGGGCGCGCGGCCTCACCTATCCGGCCGTGCTCGTGCTGGGGCTCGTGGCCGGCATCGGGTTCACCGTGGCGCTCTTCTTCACCACCGCCGCGTTCCCGGGGGGCGGCGACACGCTCGCCGAGGCGAAGATGGGCGCGCTGGTCAGCTTCGTCGCCGCGCCGGCCGCGTGGGTGCTCGGCCGCGCGCTCGGCTTCCGCCCGCGCGCCGCGTCAGCGTGACGCGCGCGTGAACGAGTCATGCAGGTGCACTGGGACCGTGTGCACGGTGGTGCCAGGTGGCGCGGCGGCTACCCTGGCGCGCGTCTTTCTCCAGATCACGAACTGAGCGAGGACGCGCCCCTGCGTGAGCCTCGGCGCCTCCTCGCACCCGCGTGCACCTCTGTGCACGGTGCACCTCGTGCACCTGAGCCCGCGAGCCCTACTCCGTCGCCCGGCGGTAGAAGATCCGCCCGATGGCGAGGATGGCGGCGGCCTGGAGGAGCAGGCTCAGCTCGTAGTTGACGACGCTCGCGCCGGGCGGCGGGATGAACGTCAGCGCGATCGACACCGCCGTGGCGAGCACGCCCGTGCCGGCGAGCAGCCAGAGGCCCGGCCGCCCGCCGGGCGCGCGGATCTCGCCGGGCGCCGGTCGTGCCGGCGCCTCGGATCGCAGGCGCACGAAGGCGACGAACAGGTAGAGGTAGGGCACGAAGTAGATGAGGATCGTGAGGTTCACCATGATGTCGTACGCGTCCTGGATGCTCGTCTGCCGGGACGTGAACGACAGGAACACGCTGGCGAGCAGGATCGCCGTGGCGGCGAGCCCCTGCACGATGAGCGCGACGTAGGGCGTCTTGTAGCGCGGATGCAGGCGGCCGAGCACCGCCGGCATCGCGCGGTCCACGCCCGCCGCGAACGGCACGCGCGCCGCGCCGGCCACCCACGACGCCGTGCCCGCCAGCGCGCCGAGCGCGAGCAGCCCGCCCGTCAGCCCGCCGAGGGCGCCCAACCCGACGCGGCCGCCCACCAGATCGACCGCGTCGGCAATCCCGCTCAGCTCGCTGAACGAGCCTTGCGGCACCGCGACCAGCACGGACGCCGAGCCCAGGATGTAGATGACCGCCGTCGCCAGCCCGGCGATCAGCACGCCCGCCGGGATCGTGCGCGTCGGGTTCTTCACCTCCTGGCCGACGAACGAGGTGATCTCGAAGCCCGAGAAGGCGAAGCACATCGCGGACCACAGACTGAGCGTCCCGAGGAAGTCGACGTCCACCGGCGGCACCATCGACGCGGGCGTGAACGGCGTAGCCGACCCGAACCGCGCGAACGCGAAGGCGCCCGCCCCGATGAGCAGCGCCGCCGGCACCCAGGTGCCGAGGCTGCCCACGTTCTGCAGCCACTTGCCGACGCGCAGCCCGACGACGTTGATGCCGATGCAGAGCCAGAGGCCGACGAGCACGTAGACGACCGAGTAGGTGCGACTCTCGGCCAGCGCGGCGTAGCGCGTGCCGAAGATCGCGAGCGCGTTGGCCGCGCCGAACAGGAGCAGGGACGGAAAGTAGAACAGGTTGTTGACCCAGAGGCACCAGCCGCACACGTAGCCGTGCCCGGGGCCGAAGGCCCGGCGCGTCCACGCGTAGATGCCGCCCTGGTCGGGATGCCGGCTCGCCAGCTCGCTGACCGCCGCCGCGAGCGGCACGAAGAACGCGAGGCCGGCGAGCAGCCAGAGCGTGACCGACGGCGGCCCCACGCGCGCGCCGCGCGCGATCCAGCGCAGGCCCACCACCGCGACGACGTTCATCAGGACGACGTCGCGCAGGCCGAGCGTCTTGATGAACTCGACGGGACGGGAAGGTTCGCTCACGTTTCGGTAACGCTCCAGTCGGTTGCACGATGGGCCCGTTTGCGCGGCTCGCAACGGGTTTCTCGTGCTCGTTTGCGGCGGCCGCGTCACGGGCCGGCCGCGCACGGCGCGGCCCGCGAGCCGGGGCCCCCAACGCGCGGACTTTGCGCGTTGGGGTGGGACGGAGCGGCGCGGAGCGACGGGGCCCCCGCGAGCGACCGAGCCGGGGTCCGGGGCGGAGCCCCGGTTGAAGCTAGACCCGCCTCCGGCGTCTGGCCTCGCGCTCGCTGGCGGTCGGCGGCTCCTCCAGGTAGTGCTTGAGCGCGGCGAGGGACGTGTGCCAGCCCGGCGTGATGACCTCGTAGTAGTGCTGCCAGCGCTCGCTGTCCTCGTAGCCGCTCTGGCAGACGCGCAGGCGGCAGGCGGGGCCGTCCATGGCGCAGCTCACCTCCAGCGCCATCGGCCCGATCGGGTCGCCGGCCGGCGGCAGCCAGAACGCGTCGGCCACTGCGAACCCCCGCGTCGTCTGGTAGTCGATGACCGTCCCGAAGAACGTGCCGCCGAGCGGGCCGAGGATCTCGTCGCTGAAGGGCGTGGGCTCCCACTCGACGGCGTACACGCCGAACAGGCGCGGCGTCGTCACCGAGCGCGCGGTCTGCCACCAGTGCGCGAGCGCGGGCGGGTCGAAGAAGGCGGCCACCACGCGCGTGGGCGCGGCCTTGATGAGCAGCGAGTGCTGGAAGCTCGGCGGCGGCGGCGCGACCTTGCTTCGCCTTCGCACGCCGGGCAGTGGGATCGAACGCAGCGTCGCCATCGAATCTGGTCCTCGCGGCCGCAAGGTCCGGGGGACCAATCGTAGCGGCTCCCGGGCGAGCGAGTCAAAAAACCGGATATGCTGTGGCTGCGGTCCGGGACCCCTGGGGCGGGCGTCGCCGAGGAGCGAGATGGAGAACTACGACGGCTGGGACGATCACTACCGCGACGAGAAGGACGCCGCGTTCCTGTATCGGACCCTGGCCGCGGCCGAGCCCGACGCGGCGCGGCGCGAGCTGTTCGCGCGCCTGGCGGAGGTCGAGGACCGGCATGTCGAGCGCTGGCGGCAGCTGTTCGTCGAGAACGGCCGGCCGCTGCCCACCCACCGGGTCTCCCGGAAGACGCGTCTGCTCTCGTGGCTGGCGCGTCTGTTCGGACCCGGGTCGGTCCTGCCGCTCGTGCTGGCCGAGGAAGGGCGCGAGGTGCAGGCCTACCTGCAGCTCGCGCGCACGGCCGGGGCGAAGCGCACGCACGACGCGGCGGTCGGCATCGCCAACGACTCGGCGGCCCACGCGCGCGAGCTGGCCGAGATGCTCGGGCGCGAAGGGGAGCCGTGGCACACCGGCGGGGCGGGCGGCTACCTGCGCAGCATCGTCTACGGCTTCAACGACGGCCTGACGGCCAACTTCGGTCTGGTCGCCGGCGTCGTGGGGGCCGCCGTCGAGCCGCACCTCATCATGCTGACCGGGCTCGCCGGCGCCATGGCCGACGCGCTGTCGATGGGCGCGAGCGGCTATCTGGCCGCCAAGAGCGAGGCCGAGGTGCAGGCGCACCAGATCGAGCTCGAGCGGTGCGAGATGCGCCTGATGCCCGACCTCGAGGAGGACGAGCTGGCGCTGATGTACGAGACCAAGGGGCTCACGCGCGAGCGCGCGCGCGAGATGGCGCGCACCGTCATGCAGGACCCGGCGCAGGCCCTCGAGACGCAGGTGCGCGAGGAGCTGAACATCCAGCCGGCCGAGCTGGCGCCGCTCGGCGACGGCGTGATCACGGGCACCTCCACCGCCGTCGGCGCGGTCATCCCGATCGTGCCGTTCCTGATCCTCGAGGCGCACGTGGCCGTCTGGGTGTCGCTCAGCGCGAGCATGCTCGCGCACTTCGCGATCGGCGCGGCGCGCAGCCTCTTCACCGGGCGGGGCATCTGGGCGAGCGGCCGCGACATGTTCCTGGTCGGCTTCGGCGTGGCCGCGGTCGGCTACGTCATCGGCGACCTGCTGGTGAAGCTGCTGTGAGTTGGACGGCTCAAGGCTCAGGGCGCAAGGCTCACGTCCTGTCACACTGTCACGTCGTGGGGGCGACGCGTTGTGTCGCCCGTGCGTGAGCCGTGAGCCGTGAGCCGGCCATGAAACGACCGAAGGCCGCCTTCCTGAACACTGCGTTCCTCGACAGCGATGCCGGGCGGCCGCTGCGCATCCTGTCCGAGTACCTGGAGCCGCGCGATCGGTTCGAGCGCGAGCAGATCCACGACACGGTCGTGTTCTTCGGGTCGGCGCGCGTGCGCGATCGCCGGACCGCCCGGCGCGCGGCGGCCCGCGCGCAGGCCGCAATGGAGGCC
>JAHECP010000319.1 GCA_024641665.1 Acidobacteriota bacterium | reverse complement strand
CGACGGGCACCGGCTGGTTCATGAGGCCTCCGCCGCCGGCGCGCCGCCGGCGTCGCCCGCCGCCTCGAGGCCGGTGGCCACGATCGCCCGCACCCGCTCGGCGAGCGCCCGCGCGTCGTCGCGCGAGAGGCCGGAGGTGGAGATCGGCTCGTGCACGGCCAGCGTGACGTTCCCCGGGCACGTCATCAGCCGGCCCTTGCGCATCACGTGCCGGCTGCGGGCGACGCTCACCGGCACGATGGGAAGCCCGGCCGCGATCGCCAGCAGGAAGGGTCCGCCCTTGAACCGGCCGACCCGCCCGTCGCGGCTCCGGGTCCCCTCGGGAAAGACGATGAGCGACACCCCGTCGCCAACCAGGCTCGCCATCCGCTTGAAGACGCCCGCGCCGGGGTTGTCGCGCTGCACGAGCAGGTGGCCGGTACGGCGCAGGTGCCAGCCCAGGAACGGGAAGCTGCCGAGCGACGCCTTGGCCACGATGCGCAGCTGGAGCGGCATCGTGTCGAAGACGATCGGGATGTCGTAGATGCTCTGGTGGTTCGAGGCGAGCACGTAGCTCGCGGCGGGGTCGAGGCGCTCGACTCCCGACGCGGTGACGCGCACGCCGGTGGTCCGCAGGATCAGACGCGACCACAGCCGCGCGCAGCGGTGCGCGAACAGCCCCCGCCGCTCGACCAGGCTGGCGGCCACCGACAGCGTGCCGAGCACGATCGTGTACAGACTGATGGCGGGAATCAGGAAGAACACCGTCCGCCACCAGTGATACGGGGGAACGCGCACGGGTTCAGGCTTGAGAAGCAGGGCGCGCACGCCGCGCGTGCTCCTCCTTGTCTCCCTTCTCGTGCTTGTCGCCGCGATCGGCAGTGGTGGGGGTACCCTGCACCTGCGCCTGGGCCTGCGCCTGCGCCAGGGCGCCCGGCTCGATGTGCCGGCCGAAGATCATCTTGCCCGCCGTCGTCTGCAACACGCTCGTCACGACGACGTCGATGTTGCGGCCGATCATCTTGCGCGCGTTGTCCACGACGACCATCGTCCCGTCGTCGAGGTAGGCGACGCCCTGGTTGTACTCCTTGCCTTCCTTGAGGATGAATACCTTCATGAACTCGCCGGGCAGCACCACCGGCTTCAGCGAGTTGGCCAGCTCGTTGATGTTCAGCACTTCCACGCCGCGCAGCTGCGCCACCTTGTTCAGGTTGAAGTCGTTGGTCACGATCTTGCCGTGCAGCGTGCGGGCGAGCTCGATCAGCTTCGAGTCCACCTCGCGCACGTCCGGGAAGTCCACGTCGGACACGGTGACCTCGAGCCCGGACATCTTCTGGATCTTCTGCAGGATGTCGAGCCCCCGCCGGCCGCGGTTGCGCTTCAGCGAGTCCGACGAGTCGGCGACGAGCTGGAGCTCTTTGAGCACGAACTGGGGAATGACCAGCGTGCCGTCGAGAAAGCCGGTCTCGCAGATGTCCGCGATGCGCCCGTCGATGATGACGCTCGTGTCCAGGATCCGATAGCGACGCTGCGGCCCGGCCGCGCGAAACAGCCCCACGATGCGTGCCGGCTCGAGCCACTCGCTGCGGCGGACCCCGACGACGATGCCCAGGTAGGGCAGGCCCAGCAGCAGCAGGCTGTACAGGAAGCGCACCCGGGGGTCGCTGGGCTGGATCCAGACCAGAGCCCCGTCAATCGTGCGCGCCAGACCGAGCCCGATGGCCCCGCCGATCAGCGCGCCCAGCAGGTGGGTGACGGACGTCTCGCGCAGGCGCGACTCCACCACGACCACGACGAGCCCGATCGCCAGACCGATGCCGAGGTTGACCCCGACAAGATCGGTTGGAATCGGCCGCATGACCGCCGCGGCATAGCCGACGGCGGCCACGAACAGTCCTCGAACCAACAGGAACCAGGCCATTGGAGGACTCCGAGAAAAGCCAGTATGAATCCGGGCACAAGGACGAAAGCACGGATCGCGCGGACGGGCCGCCCGATCACGGGGAAGCCGGGCCGAAGAGCCAGACTCCGGGAGTGCACTGCACGATGATACTAAAAACGGCGCGGGGAGGATCCGGCAGGCGAAAGAACGGGCTGAAACCGGCCGGAGCCGGCCGACACGGCCCGGGGAGTCGGAATTGGCTCGAAACGCGGCCCGTGGCCGAGCCTACCCGGCGATGAGCGCGTCCAGCGCCTCGGAGACCCTGGTGACGCCGACCAGCTCGAGGCCCGCCGGCGCGTCGGCGGGCGCGCAGTTGCCCGCCGGAAGGACCACCCGGGCGAAGCCCATCTGGGCCGCTTCCTTGAGCCGGAGCGGGGCCTGGGTCGTCCCGCGGACTTCCCCCGCCAGGCCCACCTCCCCGAACATCGCCGTGCGCTCGCGGACGGGCCGGTTCCGCAGGCTGGAGGCCACGGCGGCCACCACCGCCAGGTCCGCCGCCGGCTCGTCCACCGCCATGCCGCCCGCGACGTTCAGGAAGACGTCCTCGCCGATGAGGTTGAGGCCCGCCCGCTTCTCGAGCACGGCCAGCAACAGCGACAGGCGGCCCGGGTCCACACCGCTGGACATCCGGCGCGCGTTGCCGAACGTGGTGCCGCTCACGAGCGCCTGGATCTCGACGAGGATCGGCCGCGACCCCTCCATGCAGCACAGCACGGCCGAGCCGGGGGCGCCCGCCGGGCGCTCGGCCAGGAACAGCTGCGACGGGTTGGGCACGGGCCGCAACCCGGTGCCCGTCATCTCGAACACGCCGAGCTCACTGATCGCACCGAAGCGGTTCTTCACGGCGCGGACCACGCGGTGGGAATGGTGCCGCTCGCCCTCGAAGTACAGCACGGTGTCCACGACGTGCTCGAGCGCCTTGGGGCCGGCCAGCGCGCCGTCCTTGGTCACGTGCCCGACCAGGAAGGTGGGGATGTTCAGCCCCTTGGCCGCAAAGAGCAGCTGCGTGGCCGCCTCCCGCACCTGCCCGATGCTGCCGGGCGCCGACTGGAACTTGAGCGAGAAGACCGTCTGGATCGAGTCCACGATCACGAGCGCCGGCTTGAGCGTCGCGATCTCCTCGAGGATGCGCTCCAGGCAGGTTTCGGCGAGCAGGTACAGCGGCGCGTGGCCGATCTGCAGGCGCTCGCCGCGCGACTTGATCTGGTGCTCGGATTCCTCGCCCGAGCTGTAGAGCACGGGCCCGACGCTCCGCGCGAAGTGCGCGGCCGCCTGCAGCAGGAGGGTGGACTTGCCGATGCCCGGCTCGCCGCCGAGCAGCACGAGCGACCCGGGCACCACGCCGCCGCCCAGCACGCGGTCGAACTCGTCGATGCCGGTGGACAGCCGCTCGGCGGTGAGCGCGTCGATCTCGTCGTAGCGTCTCGCGCCGCCGCCCGCCCCCGGCAGCGCGTACCGCGCTTCCCCGCCCGCGGGCGCCGGCCCCGGCGACGCCGCCGGGCGCTCCTCCACGAAGCTGTTCCACGCCCCGCACTCCGGGCAGCGCCCGAGCCACTTGGGCGCCTGGGCGCCGCACTCCTGGCAGACGAAGACGGGATGGGGCTTCATAAGAAATGCCGAATGTCGAATGCCGAATGTCGAATGCCGAATGTCGAATGCCGAATGTCGAATGAAGATCTTCAGATCACGCTGTCAGCCCAATTCAGCCTTCGACATTCGACATTCGACATTCGACATTCGACATTCGACATTCGACATTCGGAACGCCTCTCTAATGATACGTCCGCTCGATCCGCGTGCCTATCCTCGCAAGGATCTCGTACGGGATGGTGCCGATGGTGGCGGCCATCTCGCGGACGCCGATCGACTCCTGGTCCTGCGCGCCGAGGATCACGACCTCGGCGCCGGGCTGCACGTCGAGGCCGGTGACGTCCACCGTCAGCATGTCCATGCTGACGGCGCCGACGATCGGCACGCGGCGGCCGCCGACGAGCGCCCAGCCGCGGCCCGCCAGCCGGCGGTC
>JAHECP010000138.1 GCA_024641665.1 Acidobacteriota bacterium | reverse complement strand
TCGTCCTCGCGCGGCGGCGGCGCCTCGCGCACGCCGAAGGGGGGCGCGTCCCGCTGACCGCCGGCCCGTCGTGTCCCGTGTAATTACCACCGGGCGCCTGTCCGGGTGCGCTTCGACAGGCGCCCGTTTTTCTGCGAAGATCAAGACGTCGCCAGACGCACGGCCGTGGCCCGCCTCTTGCACGACGGAGCCGTGACCGGAGCCGGCATTCGACATTCGGCATTCGACATTCGGCATTCGACATTCGGCATTCGACATTCGGCATTCGACATTCGGCATTCGACATTCGGCATTCCCAGAGGGTCCCTTGGCTCGCATCGTGATTCGCGTGGCCCGGCAGGCCATCATCGTCGGGCTGTTCGTGGTGGCGGCGGTGCTCGGCACGGTGAGCGGCGTGCTGTTCGCCTTCACGGGCGACCTGCCGCGTATCTCGGCGCTCGACGACTTCGAGCCGGGCACCATCACGCGCGTCGTCGGCGTGGACGGCCAGCCCGTCGGCGACTTCGCCATCCAGCGCCGGGTGGTGATCGGCTACGACGACATCCCGCCCGTCCTGCGCCACGCCATCATCGCCGCCGAGGACGCCGACTTCGAGAAGCACTTCGGCCTGAACGCCACGCGCATCGCGGTGACGGCCATCCGCGACCTCGTCGAGTTTCGTCTGGCCGCCGGTGCCAGCACGATCACGCAGCAGCTCGCGCGCAAGCTCTTCCTCACCGACGAGCAGACCTGGGAACGGAAGATCAAGGAGGCCATTCTCGCCGTCCAGATCGAGAAGCGCTACACCAAGCGCGAGATCCTCACCTTGTACTGCAACCAGATGTACCTGTACAAGGTCTACGGCGTGGAAGCTGCCGCGCGCTTCTACTTCGGCAAGTCGGCCAAGGACCTCTCGCTGAACGAGGCCGCGACGATCGCCGGCATCTTTCAGACGTGGCGCAACAGCCCGTACGTGAACATGGATCGGGCTCTCCGCCGGCGTGCGTACGTGCTGCAGCGCATGGCCGACGAGGGCTACATCACGCAGCAGCAGGCCGACGCCACCAAGAAGGAGCCGATCGTGCTGCGGGGTGAGGACTCGGAGAGAGACTCTCTGGCGCCGTACTTCCTCGAGGAGGTGCGCAAGCACCTCGAGGCGCGCTATGGCACGAAGCAGGTCTACGAGGGCGGCCTCACCGTGCAGACCTCGCTCGACACGCGGCTGCAGAAGGCGGCCGACGTGGCGATGGACGCGGGCCTGCGCCGGCTCGACAAGCTGCAGGGCTTCCGCAAGCCGGAGCGCAACCTCGTCGCCGAGAAGAAGAACCTCGACACGTGGCAAACGCCGCGCTGGAGCAGCCCGATCGAGTCGGGCGACATCGTCCCGGCGGTCGTCCTCGGCACGGATCGGGCGCGCATCCAGGTGCGCGTCGGCGACCGGCGGGGCGAGATCGACCGCGCGGGCTACGCCTGGGCCCGGCGCGCGCCGGCGCAGCTCGTGCACCGCGGAGACGTCATCGAGCTCAAGGTGGCCACGATCGACGACAAGACGGTCGCCGGCAGCCTGGAACAGCCGCCGCAGATCGAGGGTGCGCTGCTCGCCATCGACAACCGCACGGGCCAGATCCGGGCGATGGTCGGCGGCTACGACTTCGACCGCAGCAAGTTCAACCGGGCACTGCAGGCGCACCGGCAGGTCGGGTCCACCTTCAAGCCGTTCGTCTACACGGCGGCCATCGATCGCGGCTACACGCCGTCCTACATCATCGACGACGTGCCGACCGAGTTCGACGCGGGCCCCGACCAGCCGCCCTACGCGCCGCCGGACTACGACCTCAAGTTCGAGGGCCCCATCACGCTGCGCCGCGCGCTCGAAGGGTCGCGCAACGTGCCGGCGGTGAAGCTGATGCAGATGCTCGGCCCGGACCTGGTCATCTCCTACGCGCGCCGGTTCGGGCTCGAGTCGCCCATTCCGCCCTTCCTGTCGGTGGCGCTCGGCTCGGCCGAGGCCACCCTGCTCGAGATGACGCGCGCCTTCTCGGTGTTCCCGAACCAGGGCGTGCTGATGACCCCGTACTTCGTGCTCAAGGTGCAGAATCGCGACGGCAACGTGCTCGAGGAGGGCCGGCCCGATGCGCGCGATGCCATCCGCGCCGACACGGCCTACGTCATGACGACGCTGCTCGAGGGCGTGGTGCAGCGGGGATCGGGCGCGCCGGCGGCCGCGCTCCACTGGCCGCTCGGCGGCAAGACCGGCACGACCGACGACTACGCCGACGCGTGGTTCATCGGCTTCGACCCCGACATCACGGTGGGCGTGTGGGTCGGCTACGACCAGAAGCAGCCGATCGGGGCCGGCCAGACCGGCACGGTCGCCGCGCTCCCGATCTGGATGGAGTTCATGCGGGCCTACATCGACGGCCGCACGGATCCGCCGACGTTCGAGCCGCCCGGCAACATCGTCTTCGTCACCGTGGACCGGCAGACCGGCCAGCCCGTGCCGCCCGACACCCCCGGCGCGCTCTCCGAGGCTTTCATCTCCGGCACGCAGCCGGGGTTTGGGCGATAGCGTTCCGAATGTCGAGTGCGGAATGTCGAATGTCGAATTGCGAATACCGGAATACTGAATACTGAAGGCGGGAGACCGAATTGCTCCCCCGAAGTGGCAGTTTCGACCAGCGTTCAAGACCGTCCACAGGCAGGAATTGCCATCTATCCCACCCGTATTCTCCCGATCGCGATCACCTCCCTCCGGCGGTTCGTTGAGACTGGACGAAGATCGCCACCAGCTCGTCGGCCTCCTTGCGGAGCAGCTCGACCTCGGGAAGCTCGACGATCGCGAGGTCGTGTGTCGCGCAGAGCCAGAATTCGGACTCGTCGGCTTCCTCGATGACCGTGCCCAGTTTCGCGATGAATTCGCGTGATGACCGGCCGCGGCACGCGGCCCGATAGTTGGCGGCGACGCCCGTACCCGCCCTCAGGAGCTGCTCGCAAAACACGCGTCCTTCCAATGTGCGTGGATACCGCCGGCACAACTCGACGACACGGAGGGCAAATCTGTACGTGGGCTGCTTCAGTTGATCGGCTCTGGCCATGGCCGCTCACGCAGCAAGTTCCGGGCCAGGCCCCTCCAGCATTCGTCGTTCGCCGTTCATTCGACATTCAGCATTCGACACTCGACATTCGACACTCGACATTCGACATTCGACATTCCCTACCCTTCGTCGGCCTTCCCCAGCGTCCCGCTCGCCTTCTGCATCAGGTAGGTCTTGATGAACACGTCGATGTCGCCGTCGAGGACGCGATTGACGTCGCCGACCTCGACCTTCGTCCGGTGGTCCTTCACGAGCTGGTAGGGGTGCAGCACGTAGCTGCGGATCTGGCTGCCGAACGCGATGTCCTTCTTCTCGCCGCCGAGCTGGTCGAGCCTGGCCTGCTGTTCCTTCATCTTCAGGTCGTAGAGGCGCGCCTTCAGCACCTTCATCGCCTGCGCGCGGTTCTTGTGCTGCGATCGCTCGTTCTGGCACGAGACGACGATGCCGGTCGGCAGATGGGTGAGGCGGACGGCCGAATCGGTCACGTTCACGTGCTGGCCGCCGGCGCCGCTCGACCGGTAGGTGTCCACCCGCAGGTCCTTCTCCTCGATCTCGACCTCGACGTCCTCGGGGAGCTCGGGCCAGACGAAGAGCGAGGCGAACGAGGTGTGGCGGCGCGCCGCCTGGTCGAACGGGGAGATGCGCACGAGCCGGTGCACGCCCGCCTCGGCGAGCAGGAGGCCGTAGGCGTAATCGCCGCTCACGGTGAACGTGACGCTCTTGATGCCGGCCTCGTCGCCGGGCTGCAGGTCGATCACCTCGCGCTTGAAGCCGCGCCGCTCGGTCCAGCGCAGGTAGAGGCGCAGCAGCATCTCCGCCCAGTCCTGCGACTCGGTGCCGCCGGCGCCAGGGTGAATCGCGACGATCGCGTTCTTGCGATCGTGTTCGCCGCCGAGCATCTTCTTCGTCTCGCCGGCCTCGACCTCCGCCTGGAGCGCGTCGAGGCCGTGGGCGAAGTCCTCGTCGACCGACTCGCCCTGCTCGGCCCACTCGACGAGCACGGCGAGGTCGTCGGCGCGGCGCGCGAGCGACGCGCTCAGCTCGTGGTCTTCCTGCAGCCGGCGGCGCCGCTGCAGCACCTGCTGCGCGGTGGCCGGGTCCTTCCAGAAGTCGGGGGACGCCGCCTGCTCGTCCAGCCCGCCGCGCTCCGCGGCCAGCTCGGGGTGGTCAAAGGTAGCTCCGCAGATCGGCGGCCCGTTTGACGAGGTCCTGGTAGCGGCGCAGCTGGTCGTCGAGTGACATGCCCATCGATGCTCCTCACCGTCGCCGCGCCGCGACGCGCTGCCGCCACACGGCGGCCAGCGCGCCCACGGTCAGCGCGACGCTCAAACAGCCGAGTGCGTCCCCGATCACGCTGTACACGGTCCGGACCTTCAGGAAGCGCACCTGCCGGACGATCAGCGTGGTCTCGAACAGGGTCGTCCGGTCGAGCACGCGGCCGTACGGATCGACGACCCCGCTCACGCCGGTGTTCGCGGCGCGCACCAGGTAGCGACCCTCTTCGATCGCGCGCAGGCTCGCCTGCTCGAAGTGCTGGTAGGCGGCCGAGGACCGGCCGAACCAGGCGTCGTTCGTAATGGTGGTCAGCAGCTCGCTCCCGTCGAGCACGAAGCGCCGGTTGAGCTCCGGATACACGACCTCGTAGCAGATCGCGGTGCTCACCGGGTGCCCGTCCACGGGCAGCAGCACCGGCACCGTGCCGGGCGAGAAGTCCGACACGGCGCGCACGAGCGGCTCGGCGAAGAACAGCAGCCGCTTGAGCGGCACGTACTCGCCGAACGGCACGAGGTGGATCTTCCGGTAGGTGGCGCCGATCTCGCCGTCGGGACGGATCAGGAACGCGGAGTTGTACAGTCGCACCGCCGGGCCGCCGCTTCCGGGCGGGCTCGCTTCGATCTCGTCGCCGCCGACGAGCAACGTCACGTGGTCGAGGCGCGCCGCCTCGCGGATCGGCTCGCTGCGCGCCACGCTCTGCTTGAAGTAGAACGGCACGGCCGACTCGGGCCAGATGACGAAGCTCGCCCCGCGCTGCGCGGCCTCGCGCGTCATCCGGAGGTACCGGTCGACGATCGTCTGGGCCTCCGACGCCTCCCACTTCACGTCCTGGGCGAAGTTGCCCTGCGCGATGCCGACGGTGACCGGCACGCCCTCGCGCACGAGGACGTTCGCTTCGAGGCGCACCCGTCCCCAGAGGGCGATGACGACCAGCCCGCAGAGAATGCCGGCGGGCACCAGCGTCCGGGCGACGCCGCGGCCGGTCACGAGGTAGGCGGCGGCGACGCTGCCGGCCACCACGAGGAACGAGACGCCGTAGACGCCGACCAGGCTGGCCGCCTGCGCGACAGGGAGCAGCGGGGCCTGGCTGCTGCCGAGGAGCGCCCACGGAAACCCGTCCCACACGTAGGTGCGGGCCAGCTCGGTCGACACCCACACGGCCGGCGCGAGGAGCAGCGCGCGCCGGCCCATCCCCCGCACGAGCGCGCCCATCACCACGGCGAAGAGGCCCGTGAAGAGCGACAGGTAGGCGACGAGCAGACCGGCGACGCCGAAGGCCACCGGCGTCGACAGGTCGCCGTAGGTCGCCATCGTGTCGACGAGCCAGTACAGCGTGCCGCCGAAGTAGAAGACGCCCGTGGCGAGGCCGAGCGCGAGCGGCTCGCGGCGCCAGCTGCGCGCGGGCCCGGGCCCGTGGCGGGCGAGCGCCACGAGCAGCGGTGCCAGCGCGATCCAGGCGACGGCCGGATGCCCGAACTTCGGGAAGCTCAGCGCGAGCAACACCCCGGAGAGGACAGCTAGCGGGTAATCAGCGGTTTGAATTGTTCTTCTCTCTCGAGACGGCGCGCGACGCGCTCGGCCTCGGCCCGATCGGCGTAGCGGCCGACCCGCACGCGGTGCACGGGCGCGGGCGCGCCCGGCGCCGGATCCAGCAGGAACGCCGGATAGCCCTTGTCGGTGAGGCGTTTGACGATGGCCAGCGCGGCGTCGCGGTCGCGCAGCGCGGCGACCTGTACCACCCAGCCGTCGGCCTCGGTGGTGGCCGGGGCGCCGGCCGGCTCGGCCGCCGCGGGCGGCGGCGTGACCGGGGGCGGGGGGCTCAGCTGTTCGGCCACCGGCTTGTCGCTTTCGAGGCGCTTCGGATAGGTCAGGGTGTCGGCGCCCGCGCTGGCGCCCGCCGGCGCCACGTCCGCGGGCGCGGGGACGGGCGCCTCGGTGGCGACGCTGTCGGCCCCGGAGGGACGCTGGGCCTGCACGCCCCGCCCGACCAGCACGCCGCACAGGAAGATCACCACCGAGACGACCGTGGTCGCCATGAACAGGAAGACGATCTGCTTCCCGCTCAACTGGATCTCGTGGACCCCTTCGTCCGCCGCATGGCGCGACGTGTCGGACACCGGTGACCTCCGGCCGCTACGCCTCGGACTCCTTGACGTCCTTCAACTTCAGCAGGTGCAGGAGCTCGATGGGCAGCGGAAAGATGATCGTCGAGTTCTTCTCGGCCGCAATCTCGGTGAGCGTTTGCAGGTAGCGCAGCGTAATCGTCACCGGCTCGGCCGCAATCACGCCGGCCGCCTTCGACAGCTGCGCCGACGCCTGATATTCACCTTCGGCGTGGATGATCTTAGCACGTTTCTCGCGCTCGGCCTCCGCCTGGCGGGCCATCGCCCGCTGCATGTTGTCCGGCAGATCCACGTGCTTCACCGCCACCGCCGACACCTTGATGCCCCACGGATCGGTGTGGGTGTCGAGGATCAGCTGCAGCTGCTGGTTCAGCCGCTCGCGCGCCGACAGCAGGTCGTCGAGCTCCACCTCTCCCAGCACGCTGCGAAGCGTCGTCTGGGCGAGCTGCGACGTCGCGTAGTTGTAGCTCTCGACCTCGACGATCGCCTTGAGCGGGTCCATGACGCGGAAGTAGACGACCGCGTTCACCTTCACCGAGACGTTGTCGCGCGTGATGACGTCCTGCGGCGGCACGTCCATGACGATCGTCCGCAGCCCGACCCGGACCATGCGGTCGATGGGCGCGAACACCAGGATGATGCCGGGCCCCTTCGGCCGCGGCAGCAGCTTGCCCAGACGGAAGATCACGCCGCGCTCGTACTCGTTCAGGATCTTGATCGAGCTGAGCAGGTACACCAGGACGATAGCGCCGAAAATCAGCAGCGGGGACATCACTTTCCTCCTTGGGGCGCGACTGCGGGCCGCGCACGCCGGACCGTGAGCTTGAGGCCGTGAACCGCCGTCACCTGGATCTCCTCTCCGTTCGCGATCGACTCGCTCGCCGTCGCCGTCCAGATCTCACCGTGCACCGCCACGCGGCCGGGGACGCCGGGCTCGATGGCGGAGAGCGCCACCCCGACCTCGTCGAGCATGCCCGCGTCGCCGGTCGTGGCGCGCCGGCGCTGCGACTGCACGGCGAGCCGCACCAGGAACAGGATGATCGCCGACAGCCCGAGCGTCACCGGCAGCACGATCGTCAGGTCCAGGCGCATGCCGGGCATCGGCGACGCGAACAGCATGAGCGACCCGAACACCAGACTGGTGATGCCGCCGACCGCGAGCAGCCCGTAGCTGGTCACCTTGATCTCGAGCACGAGCAGCAACAGGCCGAACGCGATGAGCAGCAGGCCGGCGTAGTTGACCGGCAGGATCTGGAACGCGAAGAACGCGAGCAGCAGGCACAGCCCGCCCACCACCCCCGGTACGATCGCGCCGGGGCTCCACAGCTCGATCGTCAGCCCCAGCGTGCCCAGGCTGAACAGCAGGTACGCGACCTGCGGGTGGGCGATGGCGCTCAGCAGCTGCTGGCGCCAGGACATGGGCACGTCCACGACGCGCGCGCCCGCGAGATGGAGCGTCTCCTCGCGGCCGTTGAAGCGGCGGATCGTGTGACCGTCGAGCGAGGCGAGCAGCGCGTCGAAGCTGGGGGCGATCAGGTCGGCCAGCGGCGGCTTCGCGTTCGCGGCCTCCTCGTCGGTGAACGACTTGCTCTCGAAGACGGCCTCCTCGGCGAGCTTGACGTTACGGCCGCGCCCCTCGGCCAGCGAGCGCGCCTGCGCGGCGACATCCTCGGCCGCCTTCTTCGCCATCGTCTCGTCGAGCGGCTCGCCGCCGGTCCCCACCGGGTGCGCGGCGCCGATGTGCGTGCCGGGCGCCATCGCCAGCACGTCGGCGGCCATCGCGATGAGGAACCCGGCCGACGCCGCGCGGCTCCCCGACGGCGCCACGTAGACGACGACCGGCGTCTTGGCCGCGAGCATGACCTGGTTGATCTCGAGCGTCGAGTCCACGAGACCGCCGGGCGTCCGCAACGTGATCACGGTGAGCGCCGCGCCGGCGGCGTCGGCCGCGCGGATCGTGCCGATGAGGTACTCCGCGGTCACCGGGTGGATGATGCCGTCGAGCACGGCGTGATAGACGAGCGGCGCGCCCCCGCCGCCCTGCGCCCCCGGCGACACCGCCAGCAGGAGCAGCCCGGCCGCCGCCGTTCCCAGCCACCCGGCCACGCGCCTCGTTCGTCGGGTCATGGCACCCTCCCTCCGCCCCCGCCGCCGCGCCGGTCGAGATCGGCGCGCAGCTTCCGGGCGTCGGCCGACGTCGGGTCGAGCGCGAGCGCGCGCTCCACCTCGCGGCGTGCGGCCGCGACGTCGTCGGTCTGCAGGTACGCCTCCGCCAGCGCCACGTGGGCGTCGGCGGTCTCCTGGCTCCAGATCGCGATCTTGAACGCGTCGATGGCCTCGCGCACGCGGCCCGCGCGCAGGTAGACCCTGCCGAGCAGCAGGTGCGCCTCCGCGAGGTAGGGCGACAAGTAGATGGCGCGGCGGAGCTCGGGGATCGCCGCGCGATCCTGCTCGGCCTCGACGTCGCGGCGGCCCCGCTCGAGGTGGAAGGTCGCCAGATCCTCCTGCTCCCGCTGGACGCCGCCGACGCGCGCCGCGTCGAGGCGCGCGGCGCGCGGTGTCTCGAGTCGCCGCATCACCCGCTCGAGGCCGGCCGGCACCTCGTCCGACGCGCGCGCGGCGTCCGACGCGTAGCGCGAGGCGAGCTGGCTCGCCAGCGTCTTCTCACGCGCGCCCTCGACGCCGCGGCGCGTCGCCTGCAGGGCGATGCCGAGCACGTAGTGGGCGTCGGCGTCGGCCGGGTCGCGCCGGACCACCTCGCGCAGCCAGTAGAGCGCCGCCTTCATGTCGTGGGCCCGCGCATAGGCGTAGCCCGCGTTGAACGCATAGTCGGCCGCGCCGGGCTCGGCGTCGGCGGCCCTGGTGAAGAAGTAGGTGGGCGTGCCGTCGGACGCCGGGGGCGACGCGCCGCCGCGGCGCAGCTGCACCACGCCGAGATCGTTCAGGAGCGCGGCGCCCTGCTGCTCGTCGTCGAGCGCCTTGAGGGCGCCGAAGGCCTCGTCGGACCGCCCGAGGTCGACGAGCGACAGGGCCGCGTCGAAGCGCGCCCGGCGCGCGAACGGCGAGTCGTCGGGCACGCCGCGCGCCGCCGCCAGGGCCGCCTGGTGGTTACCCTGCTCGCTGCGGACTTCCCACAGGGCCAGCCGCGCGCGGTCGTACTTCGGATGCAGGTAGATCGCCCGTTCGAGGAACCGCGCCTCGGTGGCCGGCGTCTCCGACACGAGGCCTTTCACGTAGCTTTCGAAGGCCTCGATCGGCGGGTACACCCGCTCGAGCGGCGGCGCGTCGTCCGCCGTGGCGTCGGGCGACACCAGCCGCCGCGCGAGACGCTCGAACACCTTGAACAGGTCCCCGAGCGGTCCCTGCTCGACGAGGTCGGGACGCAGGCGCCCGGCGTCGATGTCGAGACGCCGCGCGTGCACGGTCAGCGTGTTGTCCTGGAGATCCACCGACCCGACCACGACGTCGGAGGCGTCGAGCACCTCGCCGACCTTGATGATGGTGGCGCGGCTGAGCGACGCGGAGGTCGGCAGGCCGAGCAGGTCGAACGCGTCCACCCGTTCGGGGCGCGTCAGCGCGTGGGCGCCGAGCGCGTTGAGGTCGTCGGCCAGCAGGATCGCGGCGCCCTCGCTCAGCCAGTAGAGCGCCGAGTCGTCGCCGACGCGGTCGAAGGGCATGACGAGCGTCGCGTCGGACGTCTGGGCGCCGGCGCGGCCGGCGGCCACCAGGGCCAGGCCCGCCGCGGCGGCCGCCACGCGGCGCCACCAGCGCGCGCGGCCCGCAGGCGCCGTCCTTCCGCTGCTCCGTGTGGACATCGTCGTCACGCGGCGGCGGCCGCGTCGTCTTCCAGCCGGGCGCCCCGCACGACCACCGACAGGGAACAGCCCGGGCCGCCGGCGGCGCGGCAGGTGTCCACCTGCACGCGCGCGGGCAGCGCGAAGCGCTCGAGAATGCGCGCGAACGTCGCGGCGTAGAAGCCGCAGAGGGGTGCGGCGCCCGGCCGGCGCACCTCGCAGAACAACGAGTCGCGCACCTCGATGGTCGCCACGCCGCGGCGGAGCCGCGTCACGGCCCGGGTGCGCGGGTAGCTCTGCGCCACGAGGCGGCGTCCGATCCGGAGGGCCGCCCGCGCGCGCAGCATGCCCGGCAGCGACGCCACCAGCCGGCGCTCGACGGCCGACATCCCGTCGATCGTCCAGTCGGCGGCGCACCCACCCGCCCGCGCCATCACCTCGTCGTAGCGCGCGCCTTCCTGGCGCAGGAAGCTCAGCACGGCGGTGGTCGGCGCGAGCCCCAGGCCCCCTTCGCGCAGCCCGCCGGCCGACAGCCAGTTCTCGTAGAACTCGAGACGTGTCGGCAGCACCTCACCAATCGCCTCGTGCAGGCTCGCCACGAGCACCCGTCCGATTCTCGCGTTCGTCATTCTCTGCTAATCTACGACGTTGACTGTGGCGACATCCCGCGAGCCGTGCACCAGGACCGCCGGCCCGGCCGGAGCGAGCCGCCCGTGACGGCCGCCGCCATCCTCGCCGGCGGCCGCGCCACGCGGTTCGACGGCCGGGACAAGAGCGCGCTCGCCTTCGGCGCCGAGCGGGTGCTCGACCGCCAGATCGCCGTGCTCCGGCAGGTCGTCGACGCCCTGCTGATCGTGACCAACCGGCCGGAGCGGTACGACGGCCTCGACGTGCCGGTCGTGACCGACGCCGTGCCGGGCGCCGGCGCCCTCGGCGGCCTCTACACCGCCCTGGTCGCGTCACCGGCCCCGCAGACGCTCGTCGTCGCCTGCGACATGCCGTTCCTGACGGTGCCGTTCCTGCGCTTCCTCGCCGACGCGGGGCGAGACGTCGACCTGGCCATCCCGAGAACGGCGGCGGGCTACGAGCCGCTCTGCGCCTCGTACGCGCGCGCGTGTGTCGGCCCCGTCCACGCGCGCCTGGAGGCCGGGCGCTTCAAGCTGGCCGATCTGGTGACGGCCGATCTGCGCGTCCGGGCGCTGGGCCCCGAGGCGCTGGCGCCCTTCGACCCGGACCGGACGCTCTTCATCAACGTCAACACGCCGGACGACTACGCGCGCGCGGTCGACAAGTTCAGTCGTCAGAACAGATAGCCGTGCCGATCGTATCACACGACCCGGCGCGCGGCCCCCGCGACCGACCCGGGCCGTTGCATGTAACATAGACGGGGACGCGCGCCTCAGCCGGCCCCGTCCTCCGGCCGTCCGTCCGCCGGTTCTCATCCGACTCCGACCATGATTCTGCCGTTGCACCAGCTCGTTCGTGAGCGCATCGCCCGCACCGTGCGCGAGGTCTACGCCCTGGCGGACGCCGATCTGCCGCCCATCGTCGTCCAGTCGCCGCCCGAGCGCGCGCTGGGGGATCTGGCGGTGCCCCTGGCGTTCGAGCTGGCGCGGCGGCTGCGCAAGGCGCCGCGGGCGATCGCCCAGGAGGTGGCGGCGGCGCTCGGCGCGATCCCCGGCGTCGCGCGGGTGGTGGCCGCGCCCAACGGCTACCTGAACTTCTACCTCGACCGTCCGGCCTTCCTGCGCGCGCGGCTGGCCGGCGAGCTGCCGCGCGGGCCGGCGCCCGCCGAGAAGGCCGTCGTCGAGCACACGGCCATCAACCCGAACAAGGCGGCGCACATCGGCCACCTCCGCAACGCGGCGCTCGGCGACACGCTGGGCCGGCTGTTGCGCTTCCGGGGTCAGCCGGTCGAGATCCAGAACTACATCGACGACACCGGCGTGCAGGTGGCCGACGTCGTCGTCGGCTTCCGCGAGCTGGAGCACAAGGATTTCGAGGCCGTCCGGCGGGTCGCCGACTCGACGCGGTTCGACTACTACTGCTGGGACCTCTACTCGACCGTGACCGAGTGGTACGAGTCCGACAAGGAGCGCCTGAAGATCCGCACGGCCACCCTGCACGACATCGAGCGCGGCGGCAACGAGAACGCCCGCATCGGCGCGTTCATCGCGGATCGCATCGTCCGCTGCCACCTGGCGACGATGGGCCGGCTGGGGATCGACTACGACCTGCTGACGTGGGAAGGCGACATCCTGCGGCTGAAGTTCTGGGACCACGCCTTCGACGCCCTCAAGGCGAAGGGCGCCGTGTTCCGGCAGGAGCAGGGCCGGCTGGCCGGCTGCTGGGTGATGACCATCGAGGACGAGAGCGCCGAGGCCGAGGGGCCCGACGCCGGCGAGCCGGACGCGGAGGACGCGGCCGAGTCGCGCGAGAAGGTGATCGTGCGGTCGGACGGCACGGTGACCTACGTCGGCAAGGACATCGCCAACCAGTTCTGGAAGTTCGGCCTGCTCGGGTGGGACTTCCACTACCGGGTGTTCGACCGGCGGGACGGCGGCCACCCGGTGTGGGCCACGACGTCCGACGCGTCGGCCGCCGAGACCGGCGGCGCGCCGACGTTCGGACGGGCCGGCGTCGTCTACAACGTGATCGACACGCGGCAGTCGTACCTGCAGAAGCTCCTCAAGCAGGCGCTCGGCGCCATGGGCTACCAGCGCGAGGCGGAGCGATCGATCCACTACGCCTACGAGATGGTGGCGCTGTCGCACGCGACGGCGCGCGCGCTCGGCTACGACGCCGCGGCCGAGGCGGGCCGGCCGTTCGTCGAGGTGTCGGGGCGCAAGGGGCTGGGCGTGAAGGCCGACGACCTGCTGGACCGGCTGATCGATGCGGCGCACGGTGAAGTCGTCAAGCGGAACCCGGATCTGCCGGCCGAGGAGACGCGGCGCATCGCCGAGACGATTGCGACCGCCGCCGCGCGCTACTTCCTGATCAAGTTCTCGCGCGGCAAGGTGATCGCGTTCGACATCGACGAGGCCCTGAGCTTCGAGGGCGAGACCGGGCCGTACCTGCAGTACGCGGTGGTGCGGGCGAACAACATCTTCCGCAAGCTGCGGGAGCGGGAGGGCGTCGAGGTCGCGGCGTTCGTCGCGGCGCTCGGCGAGACGCCGGCCGACTCGCTCGAATCCGCCGACGGCGACGAGCTGTGGGATCTGGTGCTCGAGGCCTCACGCCTCGACGAGATGGCCGAGCAGGCGCTCAGGACGCTCGAGCTCTCGGTCCTGGCGAAGTACGCGTTCGGTCTGGCGCAGAAATTCAACGGCTTCTATCACAAGTACCCCATCCTCAACGAAGATCGCCCGGACGTCCGACGGTGGCGTGCGGCGGCGGTCGCGTACGTCCGCGACCAGCTGACGCGCACGCTCGACCTGATGGGCTGTCGGGTGCCGTCGCGCATGTAGCGCAAGGGGACCGGCCATGGCACCACGCATTGGCGTCACCGCCTGTGCTCATCTCCAGGACTACCTCGAGGCCGTGCGCCGCGGCGGCGGGGAGCCCCACGTGCTCGAGCCGGCCGACACGCCGGCCACCTCGGTGCTCGACGGGCTCGACGGCCTGCTGCTGACGGGCGGACGCGACGTGGACCCGGAGTTCTACGGCGAGAAGTGCCACGGCACGACCGAGGACGCCGAGCCGGGCCGCGACGCGTTCGAGGTCGCCCTCGTGCGCGAGGCCGTCGGCCGCGACCTGCCGGTGCTCGGCATCTGCCGCGGCCTGCAGGTGATGAACGTCGCGCTCGGCGGCACGCTCGTGCAGGACATCGCGAGCATCATCACGGGCGCCGAGGCGCACGGGGTGACCGACACGCCCGTCACGCTCGCGCACGAGGTGTGGGTCACGCGCGACTCGCAGCTCTGGAAGGCGCTCGAGGAGGTGCTCTCCGACGAGACGTGCGAGGTGAACAGCCGGCACCACCAGGCGGTGCGCAAGCTCGGGAAGGGGCTCGAGGCGTCCGCCACCTCGCCCGACGGCGTGATCGAGGGGATCGAGCGCCCGCGCTCGCGGTTCTGCGTGGGCGTGCAGTGGCACCCGGAGAACTTCTGGCGCACGGGGGAATTCCGCCCGCTCTTCGAGGCGTTCGTCGCGGCCTGCGGGGAACGGGTGCGCCCGTCCCCCTAGCGCCGCTCCAGCACCACCAGCGTCTCGACGTGCGCGGTGGTCGGAAAGAGATCGAACGCCTCGACGTGCGCGAGGGCGTAGCCGGCGTCCAGGAGCCGCCGGACGTCGCGCGCGAGCGTCGCCACGTCGCACGACACGTAGACCACCCGCCGCGCGCCCCGCGCGACGACCCCCGCCATCGCCTCGCGCGACATGCCCGTCCGCGGCGGGTCCACGAGCAACGTCTCCTCCCGATCCCCGCCGCCCTGCCCGAGGAACGCCTCGACGGGCGCGCGCACGACGTGCAGCCCGGCGAACGGCCGGCCGTTCTCCGCGAGGTCGGCGCCCGTCGTCCGGTCGCCCTCCACGGCGGTCACCTCGGTCCAGCCGAGCGCGGCCAGCGAGACGGCGAAGACGCCGACGCCGGCGTAGAGATCCACCACCGGTCCCTCGCGCACGTGGCCGACGACGCGCGAGACGAGCGTGGGCAGCAGGAAGCGGTTCGCCTGGAAGAAGGCCTGCGCGCGGCGCGCTAGGCGCGCGCCGCCGAGCGACCCGGGCGGCCGGCCCGCGAGCGCCTCGACGGCATCGCCCACCCACGGCCGCC
>JAHECP010000019.1 GCA_024641665.1 Acidobacteriota bacterium | reverse complement strand
GTCGCGCGGCGTTGATCTTCGCCCGCGCGCGCTCGTCGGCCTTGCGCGTGCGGATGGCCGCGATGCGCTCGCGGAGCGGCACCTCGAGGCGTTCGGTCTCTCGCGCGCGGTAGTCGAAGTCCGGCACGGTCACGCGCGGCAGCGTCTTGCCGATGGCCTTCTCGATCGCCCGCAGATCGCCTTCCTCCTCGGGCGACACGAAGGTGAACGCGTCGCCCGTCAGCTCGGCACGCGCCGTGCGGCCGACGCGGTGAACGTAATCCTCCGGCGCCGCCGGCACGTCGAAGTTCACGACGTGACCGAGCGCCTCCACGTCGATGCCCCGCGCCGCGATGTTGGTGGCCACCAGCACGCGCGTCGTCCCGTCCTTGAAGTTCGCCAGCGCCGCCGTCCGCTGCGGCTGCGAGCGATTGCCGTGGATCCGGTCGGCCTTCACGCCGTGCTGGATGAGATGCCGCGCCAGGCGCTCCGCGCGGTGCTTGGTCCGCGTGAACACGAGCGCGTCGTGGATCTCGCCCCGCCCGAGCAAGGTGACGAGCAGCGCCGGCTTGAGCGGCTGGGGGACCGGGTAGACCGCCTGCGTGATGCCCACGGCAGGCGTCGACGGCCGCCCGAGGCTCACCGTGACCGGGTTGCGCAGCATCTCGCGCGTGAGCTCGACGATCGGCGCGGGCATGGTGGCGCTGAAGAACAGCGTCTGCCGGCGCGCGGGGATGTGGCGCAGCACGCGTCGGATCTCGGGCAGGAAGCCCATGTCCAGCATGCGGTCCGCTTCGTCCAGCACCAGGAACTCCAGTCCGCCCAGCTTCGCGTAGGACGACCTGAAATGATCGAGCAGGCGGCCGGGCGTGCCGACGATGACGTCCACGCCGGCCCGGAACGCGTGCTCCTGCGGCCCCATGCCCACGCCGCCGAAGACGGCGGCCGCCGTGACGGGCGTGTGCACGGCCATCCCGCGCAAGTCCTCCAGGATCTGGGCCGCCAGCTCGCGCGTCGGCGTGATCACGAGCGCACGCGTCTTCCCGCGCGGCTTCTCGATCAGCTTGTGGAGGATCGGCAGCAGGAACGCCGCCGTCTTGCCGCTGCCGGTCATGGCGCTCGCCAGCACGTCGCGGCCGGCGAGCGCGGGCGGAATGGCGTCGGCCTGCACGGGGGTCGGCCGGGCGAAGCCCAGCTCCTTCAGGCCCTTGAGCAGGTTGGGATGCAGGTGCAACGAGGTGAACGGCACGCCGCATGGTAGCACGGGCGTCGTCCGCCCCAGGGACCGCGGGGCTCAGGGAAGGGCCGTCGTCCGCACCTCGCCGAGGACGCGCTCCACGACGTCGCGCACGCCGGCGTCGACCTCCGGCGTCAGCGCGCAACCGCTCTCGAAGCAGGCGCCCTCGATGCCGTACACGGCGAGGCGCGCCGGCAGTCCGCCGAGCGCCCGCGCGAGCTCGACGACCTCCGCGACGCCGAAGGTGTGCGAGGACGCGGCACGGAACGCGCGAGCGGGCAGCGGCGTGGCTGCCGCGTCGAAGCGGCGCACCGTACCCGCGCGGGCGCCCGACCGCATCGCGTCGACGATGACGACCGCGGCTGCGGGGCGCCAGGTCTCGAGGAGCGGCGTCAGATCGCCGCTCGCCTCGATGAGCGTCACCCGGGCCGGCACCCGGCCACGCAGCCGACGCACCGCCGCCACGCCGGCCGCATCGTCGCCGGCCTCGGCGTTCCCGACGCCAATCACGAGCACTGACGCGTTCATCTCCACGTGAGCCCTGAGCCGTGAGCCTTCACTCCCGTTCCACCCGCAAGTCGAGGAAGTGCGTCGCGCACGAGATGCAGGGGTCGTAGTTCCTGATCGCCTGCTCGCAGCGCCGCGTCAGCTCGGCTTGCGGCAGGTCGAGGTGCTGCTCGACGAACACCTGCAGGTCGTGCTCGACGCTCTTCTGGTTCTGCGCGGTCGGCGGCACGATGCGCGCCTCGAGGATGGCGCCCTGGTCGTCCAGCGTGTAGCGGTGGTACAGGAAGCCGCGCGGCGCCTCGGTACAGGCCGCGCCGGTGGACGCGCGCGGCGTGGCCTGGACGAACGGGCGCGCGGGCGGCTCGTAGGTCCGGACGAGCCGGATCGCCTCCTCGCACGTGAAGAGCAGCTCGACCGCGCGCACGACGATGCCCTGGAACGGGTTGCGACAGATCGGCTCGAGGCCGGCGGCGCGCGCCGCGTCCTGGGCCACCGGCGGCAGCCGGTCGAAGTTGAGGCTGTAGCGGGCGAGCGGGCCGACCAGATAGGCCCCGCGGCCGCGCAGGCTGCCCTGCAGCGCGTTCGAGTGCTGGACGTGCTCTTCGGTGAAGTGCGCCTCGAACTCCGACGGCGTGATGTCGAGACCCCGGCTGGAGACCAGCCGGCCCTCGTTGAGCGGGTACTCGTCGGGGTGGCGGAGCGCGACGAACTCGTAGGGCTGCTCGAAGGCGGGCATGGGCAGCGCCGACGTCCAGCGGACGGCGGCGGCCGCAATGTCGCGCGCGCGCTCGAGCCGGTCGACGAAGGGCGCGAGCTCGCGCCGGTCCGGCGCCCGGTAGAAGCCGCCCACCCGCACGTTGATCGGGTGGATCTCGCGCCCGGCCAGCGTCGTCATCAGGTCGTTGCCGACCTTCTTGATCTCCAGCGCCTGCCGCACCAGCGCGCCGTGGTCCTTCGCCATGCCGATGACGTCCTCGTAGCCGAGGAAGTCGGGCGCGTGCAGCATGAAGATGTGGAGGGCGTGGCTCTCGATCCACTCGCCGCAGTAGAGCAGCCGGCGCAGGGCGCGGACCTCGGGCGAGACGGTCACGCCGAGCGCGGCCTCCAGGGCGTGCACCGCGCTCATCTGGTAGGCCACCGGGCAGATGCCGCAGATGCGCGCCGTGAGGTCCGGCGCTTCGGCATAGTCGCGGCCGCGGAGGAACGCCTCGAACAGGCGCGGCGGCTCGAAGATGTGCAGGCGCACGTCGGTCACCTTGCCCCGGGTGACGCGGACGAGCAGGCCCCCTTCGCCCTCGACGCGCGCGAGCGCGCCGACCTTCAGCGTGCGGGTCTTGGCGGTCATGGCTGGCGGTCCTTTCCCGCGGCGGCCGCGGCGTCGGCGGCCGCCCGGAACGGCTCGGCCCAGGCGTTGAAGGTTCGCAGGGCGCGCGCCTGGGCGGCGGGCGGGACGCCGAGCGCGGTCCACCGCTCGCCGAGCGACGCGGTGTTGGGCGTTTCCATGGGGCCGTAGCAGCCGTAGCAGCCCCGGGCGAACGCCGGGCAGATGGCGCCGCAGCCCGCGTGGGTGATCGGGCCGAGGCAGGGCGTGCCCTGCGCGACCATCACGCAGACCGCGCCGCGCCGCTTGCACTCGATGCAGACGCTGTGCTCGGGGAACGAGGGGCGCCGGCCCGCGAGGAGCGCGCTCAGCAGCTCGAGGAGCTGGTACTTGTTGATCGGGCAGCCCCGTAGCTCGAAGTCCACCGGCACGTAGTGCGCGATGGGCAGCGAGCGGTCGAGGGTGTCGATGTAGTCGGGGCGCGCGTAGACGGCCGCCACGAACTCGTGCACGTCCTTGAAGTTGCGCAGTGCCTGGATTCCGCCGGCCGTGGCGCACGCGCCGATGGTCACCAGCCGCTTCGACGCCTTGCGGATGGTGGCGATGCGGCGGATGTCGTCGAGGGTCGTGATCGAGCCCTCGACGAGCGACAGGTCGTAGGGGCCGCGCGAGCTGACGCGCGTCGCCTCGGGGAAGTACGCAATCTCCACGGCGCCGACCACGTCGAGCAGCTCGTCCTCGCAGTCGAGCAGGCTCAACTGACAGCCGTCGCACGAGGCGAACTTCCACACGGCCAGCTTGGGTTTGCGGGTGCGGCCCATCACATCTCCCGAACGGTCAGGAACGGCCTCACGCGCGGCAGATCGAACACGGGACCGTCCTTGCAGACGAAGTAGGGGCCGAGCTGGCAGTGGCCGCAGAGCCCGACCGCGCACGTCATGTTGCGCTCCAGCGACAGGAAGATCTGGCGGCCGGCCATGCCGCGCTGCTGCAGCGCGATCGCCACGAACCGCATCATGACCTCGGGGCCGCAGACGAACGCCGTCGCCTGCTCGGCGTCGATCGGCGCGCGGCCGATGAGCGTGGCCACCGTGCCGACGTTGCCGCGCCACGTGCGGTCGGCCGAGTCCACCGTGACCTGCACCTCGGCGTCCAGCCGCGACCGCCAGTGCTCGAGGTCGCGCGTGTAGAGCAGGTCGGCCGGCGTGCGCGCGCCGTAGAGGAGCACGACGCGCCCGTAGCGCGCGCGCTGCGCCAGCACCCGGTGCAGGATCGGGCGCACCGGCGCGATGCCGATGCCGCCCGCCACCACCAGGACGTCGTGGCCGGCGGCGGCGTCCACGGGCCAGGCGCTGCCGAAGGGGCCGCGCACGCCGACGACGTCGCCCTTGCGAAGGGCGCACAGGGCCCGGGTGACGGCGCCGACCGACCGGACCGTGTGCACGAGGGTGGAGGGCCGGCCCGGATCGCCGCTGATCGAGATCGGCACCTCGCCCACGCCCAGCACGTAGAGCATGTTGAACTGCCCGGGCTCGAACCGGATCTCCGGCCCGCCGTCGACCGGGACCAGCTCCAGCGTGAACGTGTCGCGCGTCTCCCGCCGCCGGCTCGTCACGCGGAAGCTCGCCGGCAGCAGGCCGGCGGGCGGCCGCTGCGCCGCGTGGCGGGCCGCCGATGCGGGTGTCTGGACGCCGGTCGGTGCCTCCGCCATGGACCCCTCCTAGCGGCGCTCGACCGTGCCGTAGACGTCGAGCAGCTGCAGCCGGACCGCGTCGAGACGCTTCGCCACCATCTGCGCGAAGCGCTTCATGAAGTCGTAGCCGAGCTGCGCGTCGCCCTCGCACTTGGTGCGCAGGCACACTCCGTCGAACGCGACGGCCCGGGTGAGCTCCACCGCCCGCGCGTCGAACACCCACTTGTAGGGCGGGAAGATCCAGGACCAGCCGAAGACGTCGCCTTCGTCGAGCGTCTGCAGCGTCGTGGGGCCCCGGCCCGGCACGAAGATCTCGAGCGCGACCTTGCCGTGCCGGATGGCGTAGAACTCGTTGGCCTCCTGGCCCTCCCGGTGGATGTAGCGGCCCGGCTCGAACTGCACGTTGCGCCCGCAGCCCGCGATGAACTCGAGGTAGCCGGGCGCCATGCCCTGGAAGAAGGGATGCTCGGCAAGCAGGACGTCGATGGTCTTCATGAGCGTATCCTCTCCGCGGCAGGTGTCCCCTCGGCGCCACGGATCCGGCGGGCCTCCTCCGTGATGTCGATGCCGACCGGACACCAGGTGATGCAGCGGCCGCAGCCGACGCACCCGCTGGTGCCGAACTGGTCGTGCCAGCCGGCCAGCTTGTGGGTCATCCACTGCCGGTAGCGGGACCGTCCGGACGCCCGCAGGTAGCCGCCGTGGATGTACGAGTGCTCCCGCGAGAAGCAGGAGTCCCACCGCTTCCAGCGCTCGGCCGACTCGCCCCCGAGGCTCGAGCGGTCCTCGACCAGCGTGCAGAAGCAGGTCGGGCAGACGAGCGTGCAGTTGCCGCAGGTGAGGCACCGCGCGGCCACGTCGTCCCATGCCTCGTGGTCGAGGTGGTCGTAGAGCAGATCGCCGAGGCCCTCGGCGTCGAGCCGGCGGCCCATGCGCCCGGCGGCCTCCTCCAGCGCGCGCGCGGCCGCCGCGCGGTCGTCGGCCGAGGCCTCGCGCGAGGGCACTTTGTCCAGCCACCCCTCGCCGCGCGCGGAGCCGGCCTCGGCGAGGAACTCGTGACGGCCGTCGCCCACGAGCTCGGTGAGCGCGAGGTCGAAGCCCGCGCCCGCCCGCGGGCCGGTGCCCATCGACGCGCAGAAGCAGGTGCCGCCCGGCGCCGTGCAGTTGACCGCGACGATGCCGATGGCCTGGCGGCGCGCCTGATAGCCCGGATCGACGTAGGGGCCCTGCAGGTAGACGCGGTCGAGGATGTCGAGCGCAGCGAGGTCGCACGGGCGCACGCCGACGAAGGCATCGCGGCGCGGCACCGTGCGACCGGGTTCGAACTGCAGCCGCCCGGCGTCGCGCCGGACGGTCCAGATACGCACGTCGGGCGGGGCCAGGAACCGCTTCCAGGCGTGCGGGCCGGCCGCAAAGCCGAACACCGCTTCGTCGTCGCGCCAGCCGACGCGATAGCGGCCGGGCTGCTGATCGTCCGTCCAGCCGGCAGGCAGATCGGCGTCGGACGCGATCTCGTCGAGCACGATTGCGCCGTCGCGGACGGTGGGACCGATGATGCGATCGAACTGCTCGGCGAGGGCTTCGAGCAACGGCTGAAGTCCCTCGCGTTGGAAGACGCGGGTCTTCATGCGCTCCCCAAAAGTGCAAGCGCAGGGCCAGGGACGCTGGCGGGCGTGCCGCGGGCGGGACCGCGGCGGGACGTGCAGGCACGCGCCGATCTCGCGCCGTGCGCGCTCTGGAGCCGTCGAGCGACGGCAGGCCGTCGCACGTTGCCGGTTTTCCGGCATGAAATTCCGGCGCCCCTGAACTTTTTGGCGAATAGGCGCGTATCCAGCTTTCGGAAGCTGCCCAGCCTGCCAGGGAGAACCGCGTGCGCGTCGAACGACCTTGGAGCCGGATCCTGCCCGCCACCGCGATCTGCACCCTGATGCTCGTCCTGGCGTTCCCGACACGCCCCGTCGCCCGGCAGGCCCCGACGGACCTCGACGTGTTCATGAAGCAGGTCCTCGAGCGGCGGGACGACAACTGGAAGAAGCTGCGCGAGTACGTCCTGGACGAGACGGAGCGCCTCGACGTCCGCGGACCGGGCCAGGTTCCGATCGAGGGGTTCCGGCGCGAGTTCACCTGGTACGTGCGCGACGGCCTCCTGGTGCGGAGCCCGGTCAAGTACAACGGCGTGACGCTCGACGAGCAGCAGCGCCGGGCGTACGAGGACAAGTGGCTGCGGGAGGAGGAGGACCGCCAGGCCCGGCAGGAGCGGCGCCGGGCGGAGGCCGGCGGGACGCCCGCCGAGGGCGGCCACCCCGAACGCGGCACCCGCAGCGTCCGGGGCTTCGAGCCCCGGCTCATCTCCGAGGCCTACTTCCTCGACCTGCCCTACGAGCCCGGCAACTACTACCTCGCCGGCCGCGAGCCGTTCGAGGGCCGCGAGGTGGTGCGCATCGAGTACTACCCGAAGCGCCTCTTCGCCGACCAGGACGAAGAAGACGACGAGGGACGGAAGGTGCTCGAGCGGATGGACAAGGTCGTCATGGTCACCCTGTGGATCGATCCGCAGGAGCATCAAATCGTCAAGTACACCCTCGACAACGTCGGCTTCGGCTTCCTGCCCGGTCGCTGGCTGGTGCGCCTCGACGATCTGAAGGCGTCGATGACGATGGGGCAGCCGTTCCAGGGCGTGTGGCTGCCGCGCCGGATCGAGATGTCCGGCGCCCTGACGCTCGCCACCGGCACGTTCCAGCTCCGCTACCGGCGCGAGTTCTACGATTACCGGCAGGCCGACGTGAAATCGCGGATCAAAAGGGGACGGGAGCCTTTTGATCCGACGGAGCGCTGACATGACGGCGTTCGCCCGTGCGCTCGCCGTCGCTCCGGTCGCCATCGTCGCGACGCTCGCGGTCGCGCCGGCCGCCGGCGGCCAGGCCGCGTCTCCAGCTGTCGTGTCGGCGTTCCGCATCCACGGCAACTACCGCACGCCGGACGCGGACGTCATCCATCTGACCGGCGTCCGGATCGGCGACGCGCTCGACGCCGGCGTGCTGCGCCAGGTCGAGGACCGCCTGCGCGCGAGCGGCCGCTTCGCCGCGGTGGACGTGAAGGCGGGCTTCCGGTCCCTCACCGACACGACCCACGCCGTGCTCGTTGTGGTCGTCACCGAGCGCGAGGTGGCGCCGGGCGGCAACCCCTTCGTCCGGCCCTTCAAGCGCGCGGCGAGCCGGTTCATGTTCCTGCCCGTCCTGAACTACACCGAGGAGTACGGCTTCACCTACGGCGGGCGCGCGAGCCTGGTGGACTGGCTCGGCGGCGGCGAGCGGATCTCGGTGCCGCTCACCTGGGGCGGCGAGAAGCGGGCGGCGCTCGAGGTCGATCGCGCGTTCACCGGCGGCCGGCTGGGTCGCGTCAGCGGCGGCGCGGCCGTGTGGACGCGCCAGAACCCCCACTTCGACCTCGACGACCACCGCGTGGAGGCGTGGGCGCGCGGCGAGCGCGAGCTGGTGCGCGGCCTCACCGCCGGCGCCGAGGCGCGCTGGGCCAGGGTGACCTTCGGCCGGGCCGACGACCGCGTGTCGAGCGTCGGCGCCGACCTCACGCTGGACACGCGGGCCGACCCCGCGTTTCCGCGCAACGCCGTCCTGGCGCGTGTCGCGTGGCGCGCCGCCGGCTTCCGCAGCGTGCCGGACACGGTGCACACCTACATGCTCGAAGGCCGCGGCTACGTCGGTCTGGTCGGGCAGGCGGTGCTGTCGGTGCGCGCGTTCTACCAGGGGGCCCGTGAGCCGCTGCCGGCCTTTGCGCAGCCGCTCCTGGGCGGCGCCGCCACGCTGGGCGGCCACCGGGCCGGCGCCTACGCGGGGGACCAGCTGGCTGCCTCGTCCGTCGAGCTGCGCCTGCCGCTCGACTCGCCGGTCGGCGTCGGCCGCGCGGGCGTCACGCTGTTCTTCGACGTCGGCGCCGTGTTCGACGCGGCGACCAGCGTCCGCCAGGCCCGGTTCCACCAGGGCGTCGGCGGCGGCGTCTTCTTCACGGCGCCGCTCGTGCGTCTCAACCTCGAGGCGGGCCACGACCTGCACCACGGCGCGCGCATCCACTTCACGACGGGGTTCACGTTTTAGGGTGCACAAGGTGCACCAGGTGCACGCGGTGCACGGGGTGCCTGGTGGCGCGGCGACTTCGCTGGCGCGCGGCTTCTCTTGACCTGGCCGGGACCTCGGTCGTTCCAGGAGTGCTCGCCGCGTTGAGTGAAGACGCGCCCTACCGAGAGGCCGGGCGCCACCTCGCACCTCTGTGCACCTCGTGCACGTTGCACCCTGGTGCACCCTGCTACTCGTCCCTCAGCGCCCGCATCGGATCCACAGCCGCCGCGCGTCGGGCCGGCGCCCAGCTCGCGGCGAGCGTCATCCCCGCGAAGACAATCGCGGCCGCGCCGTAGGTGATCGGGTCGCCCGGGCCGACGCCGTAGAGCAGGCTGGCGATGAGGCGCGAGACCACGAGCGCGACCGCCAGCCCGGCCAGGATGCCGGCGCCCGCGAGCCGCGCGCCCTGTGCCAGCACCAGGCGCTGGACGTCGCCCGGCCGCGCGCCGAGCGCCATGCGGATGCCGATCTCGCGCGTGCGCCGGCTCACCGTGTAGGCCGTCACTCCGTAGATGCCGATCGCGGCGAGCAGCAGCCCGACGAGACCGAGGCTGCCGGCGATCGACAGCGCGATGCGCTGCGGCAGCAGGCCGATGCCGACGTAGGCCGAGAGCGCCTGTGCCTCGATGATCGGCAGGTTCGGGTTCAGCTCGTGGAGCACCGCGCGGAGGGCCGGGATGACGCTGGAGCCGCCGGCGCGCTTGACCAGCACCGTGACGCGCGAGAGGTAGCGCTGCGCCAGCGGGACGTAGATGTACCCGCGCGGCGCTTCGCCGAGCGAGCGGTACTTGCGGTCCCTCTCGACGCCGACCACCTCCATCGTCATCGCGCCGTCCGGCTGCGGATTGACGAGGCGGCGGCCGATGGGGTCCTCGCCGGGCCAGAGCTGCTTGGCGAGCGTCTCGTTGATGATGGCCACCAGGGGCGCGCCCTGGCGATCGCGGTCGAGAAACGCCCGTCCGCGGACCAGCCGGATGCCCATGGTCTCGAAGAAACCCGGCGTCACGATGTTCCAGTCGGGGCCGAGCATCTGCCGGCCGTTCGGCAGCGGGTGATCGGCGGGCGCGACGCCGCCCAGCCCGAACCCCGAGCCGTCGAGGGCGAGCTGCACCGTCAGACAGGCCGACTCGACGCCCGGCAGCGCGCGCACGCGGTCGAGGAGCGTCCGGCTGAACGCCTGACCCGACGCGTCGTCGAGGCCGCCGAGGCTCAGGTCGAGCGACGCGAGCTCCACATTCGTCGGGTCGAAGCCCGGATCGATCCGGCCCGCGCTCTGGAGCGCGCGCAGGAACAGGCCGGCCGCCACGACCAGGAGCAGCGCCAGCGCGATCTGGCTGCCGACGAGCAGGTTGCGCAGGCGGAGCGCCAGCGCGAGCCCCGCGCCGCCTCCCATCAGGAACAGCAGCAGGCTCTCGGTGAGGAGCTGGCGGACGAGCCGGCCCCGTCCCGCGCCGATCGCCAGCCGCACGGCGATCTCGCGGCGGCGGCCGGCGGCGCGCGCGAGCAGCATGCCGGCCACGTTCACGCTCGCGATGAGCAGGACGAGGCCGACCAGGCCCATGAGGATCGACAGGAAGCCCTTCACGTAGAGACCGATCTGGGCCGGGAACGCGCTCGACGCGAGCACCACGATGCCCTTGCGCCTGTTGGCGTCGGGGTAGTCGTGCTCGAGCCGCGCGGCGACCGTGCCGAGGGCGGCCTGGGCCTGGGCGATCGTCACACCGGGCGCGAGGCGGCCGACGCCCATGAGCCAGACGCTCGCGCGCGACGTGAAGAGGACCTGGTTCGGAGAGGCGTGAATCGGCACCCACACGTCCGGCCCCAGCACCATCGTCCCGGTGAAGCCTTCGGGCGCGATGCCGACGATCGTGAACGCCTGGCCGTTCAGCGTGATGGTCCGGCCGACGAGCGACGGATCCCCGCCGAACTGCGCCTGCCAGAACTTGTGGCTGGCGACCGCGACCAAGCTCTTGCCGGCCACCTGGTCCTCGTCGGGACGGAAGAAGCGGCCCGCCGCGGGCCGGACGCCCAGCACGTCGAAGTAGTTGCCGCTGACCGTCTGGCCGTAGATCCGGATGGCGGTGTCGCCGGTGGCGAGGCTCATCGGCCGCGGCTCGATCCTGAATGCCGCCAGGTCCTGCAGCACGGAGTGGCTGGCCTCGCGGTAGTCCAGGTAGTTCGGGTACGACATGTTGTCGAACCCCGAACCGTCCTGCGTGCGCCCCACGTCCACGAGGCCCGTCTCGACCAGGCCCGGCCGCGGGCGCACCAGCAGCCCGTTGACGATGGTGAAGATGGTGGTGTTGGCGCCAATCCCGATCGCCAGCGACGCCGCCGCGACGGCGGTGAACATCGGGCTGCGCCGCAGCAACCGCGCGGCGAAGCGCACGTCCTGCCAGCCGTGCTCGAGCATGAGGCACTCCTTCGGCGGCGTTCGCCCGCCGTGCGTCGATTGGGTAGATCTACGAAAGGTTACGTAGATTGGTTCCGTGGCGGGGCGGTCGTGACGGCCGGTGCTAGACTGTGCCGGTCCGTTTCGAGGAGGCCGCCATGCCCGCCCGACTGTCCTTCCGCCTCGCGCTCTTCGTTCTTCTCGCGCTGTTCCTGACCCCGCTCGGCGCCGATCGCGCGCCGCAGGCGCCGGCGGCGTCCGCGCCGGCCGCGCGCCCCTCGTTCGCCGAGCCCGGCATCTCGCCCGACGGCGCCGAGATCGCCTTCGTCTCGGGCGGCGACGTCTGGACGGTGCCGGCTGCGGGCGGCGAGGCGCGGCTGCTCGTGTCCGACGAGGCTACCGAGAGCCGCCCGCTCTACTCACCCGATGGCCGGCATCTCGCGTTCGTGTCCACACGCACGGGCAACGGCGACATCTACGTGCTCGCGCGCGACTCGGGCGCGCTCACGCGGCTCACCTACGACGACGGCCCCGAGATGCTCGACGGCTGGTCGGCCGACGGGCGATGGGTGTACTTCGAGTCCTCGAGCCTCGACATCGCCGGCATGAACGACCTGTTCCGCGTGCCGGCCGGCGGCGGCACGCCCACCCAGGTGAGCCACGACCGCTACGTGAACGAGTTCTTCGCCGCGCCGTCGCCCGATGGGACGGGGGTGGCCTTCGTGGCGCGCGGCATCGCCTCGTCGCAGTGGTGGCGCCACGGCCACGCGCACATCGACGAGTCGGAGCTGTGGCTGGTCCATCCCGGGGCCGAGCCCCGTTACGAGCGGCTGACCGACGGCGGCGCGAAGGAGCTGTGGCCGATGTGGAGCCCGGACGGGCGGCAGCTCTACTACATGTCGGACCGCGACGGGAACGAGAACCTCTGGGTCCGCCCGATGGCGGGCGGCCCGCCGCGCACGCTGACCGGCTTCACGTCGGGCCGCGTGCTCTGGCCGTCCATCTCGCGCGACGGCCGGACGATCGCCTTCGAGCGCGACTTCGGCGTCTGGACCGCCGACACGGCGAGCGGCCGCGCCCGCGAGGTGGCGATCACGCGCCGCGGCGCCCTGCGCGGCCCGATCGTCGAACACCTCGAGCTGACGAACGGCCTGCGCGATCTGGCGCTCGCGCCCGACGGCAAGAAGGTCGCGTTCGTGGTGCGCGGCGAGGTGTTCGCGGCGTCGGCCAAGGACGGCGGCGACGCCGCCCGCGTCACCAGCACGACGGCGGCGGAGTCCGACGTGGTCTGGGCGCCCGACTCGCGACGGGTGGCGTACGTGTCGGACCGCGACGGCACCCCGCACCTCTTCCTGTACGACTTCGCGAGCGGCGCCGAGACGCAGCTCACCCGCGGCGCGGCGGTCGACGAAGCGCCCCGCTTCTCGCCCGACGGCAAGACGCTGGCCTTCGTCAGGAACCAGCGCGAGCTGCGCGTCCTCGACCTCGAGTCGAAGGCCGAGCGGCTGCTCGCCGAGGGGCGCTTCGGCGACGCGCTGGGCGCCGAACCGGCGGCCTGGTCGCCCGACGGCCGCTGGCTGGCCATCGTCGGGATCGGCGAGCACAGCTTCTCGAACGTCCAGCTGGTGCCCGCCGCCGGCGGCGCCCTGCGTCCCGTCAGCTTCCTCGCCAACGTCAACTCGGGGAACATCGCCTGGGGGCCGGACGGCACGTACCTGCTCTTCGACACGGCGCAGCGGACCGAGACGGCGCAGCTCGCGCGTGTGGATCTCGTGCTGAAGACGCCCCGGTTCCGTGAGGATCTCTTCCGCGACCTGTTCCAGACCGAGGGACCGAAACCCGTGGCGCCGCCGGCCGAGAAGCCCGCGGAGAAGCCCGCGGAGAAGCCGGCCAAGAAACCGGCGGCCGCCAGGACGCCCGCGGCCCCGGTGGAGGTGGTCTTCGACGACATCCGGCGCCGGCTCACGCTCGTGCCGGTGGGCGTGGACGTGTCGAGCTCGGTCGTGAGTCCCGACGGCAAGTGGGTGGTGATGATCGCGGGCGCCGAGGGGCGGCAGAACCTGTACGCCTACTCGCTCGACGAGCTGGCGAAGGAGCGGCCGGTGGCGCGGCAGCTCACCTCGACGGCGGCGGGCAAGTCGTGGCTGCGGATCACGCCGGACAGCAAGGAGGTCTACTACCTCGAGGGCGGGCGCATTCGCGTCGTCCCGATCGAGCGCGGCGACTCCCGGGCGATCGGCGTGACGGCCGAGATGGACGTGCCCTTCGACCAGGAGAAGATGGAGGTCTTCCACCAGGCCTGGACGCTGCAGCGCGACAACTTCTACGACCCGCAGTACCACGGCGCCGACTGGGACGCCGTGCGGCAGCGCTTCGAGCCGCAGATCGCCGGCGCCAGCACGCCGGACGAGATGCGCCGGCTGATCTCGCTGATGATCGGCGAGCTGAACGCGTCGCACCTCGGGGTGGGGGCGCCGGGCTCGGTCCAGCCGCAGACGGGCCGGCTCGGCCTGCGCTTCGACGCCGGCGAGTACGAGCAGGCCGGCCGGCTGAAGGTCACGGAGGTCGTGACGCTCGGCCCGGCGGCGGTCACCGGCCAGATCCACGTCGGCGACTACCTGCTGTCGGTGGACGGCGCGGCGGTCGGCCGTGGCGTGAACCTCGACGCGCTGCTCGCACACAAGATCGACAAGCGCGTGGTGCTGCGCGTATCGGGCTCGGCCGACGGGGCGTCGCCGCGCGAGGTGGCGGTGAAGCCGGTCGGCCGCAACGACGAGAAGGGACTGCTGTACCGGCAGTGGGTGGAGCAGAACCGCGCCTACGTCGAGAAGGCGAGCGGCGGGCGCCTCGGCTACGTGCACATGCTGAACATGTCGGCCGCCGCGCTCGAGCAGCTCTACGTGGATCTGGACGCCGAGAACTTCGGCCGCGACGGCGTCGTCGTGGACGTGCGCAACAACACCGGCGGCTTCGTGAACGTCTACGCCATCGACGTGCTGGCGCGCCGCGGCTACCTGCGCATGACCGTGCGCGGTCTGCCGACCTCGCCGGCGCGGACGATCCTCGGGCAGCGCGCGCTCGAGCACCCGACGATCCTCGTGACCAACCGCCACTCGCTGTCCGACGCGGAGGATTTCACCGAGGGGTACCGGGCCCTGAAGCTCGGCCAGGTGGTGGGCGAACCGACCGCCGGCTGGATCATCTACACCTGGAACGCGCGGCTGATCGACGGCTCGTCGTTCCGCCTGCCCCGGATGCGGGTGACCGACACGGCGGGCCAGGACATGGAGCGCCACCCGCGCCCGGTGGACATCGCCGTCCAGCGGCCGATCGGCGAGACGCTCACGGGGCGGGACAGCCAGCTCGACGTGGCCGTCAAGGCGCTGCTCGCGGAGATCGGACGCTAGGTCTCGTCCACACGCATCGCACCACGACCGCGCACGTTGGATTCGCCATCCGCCCGACCCGCCTCGAGCGCACGAGGAACCGCGAGACGAGTCGGTACGACGACGTCGTGGCGTTCGTGCGGGCGGCGGCGCACGATAGGCCGAAGCGCCGCTGGGCTTGATCCGGTCTCGTGGACACTTTCCCAAAGGGGGATACGATGTCCACGATGGCCCACACGACGAAGAAACGACCGCGACGCAGCTTCACTGAGGATTTCAAAGCCGGGGCGGTACGGCTGGTCCTTGAGCAGGGCAAGACCGTCGCCGCGGCGGCCCGCGATCTCGATCTGACGGAGTCCTCGCTCCGGAAGTGGGTCGAGCAGGCCCGGACGGATGCGGGGCGGGGCAAGCCCGGGGCCCTGACGACGGCCGAGCGCGAGGAGCTCAGCCGCCTCCGGAAAGAAAACCGGATCCTGCAGGAGGAGCGGGAGATCCTAAGAAAGGCGGCAGCCTTCTTCGCGAAAGAGCGGCGGTGAGGTTCGAGTTCATCGCGGCGGAGAAGGCGCACCACGCGCTCAGTCGGTTGTGTCGGTGCCTCCGGGTGACCCGGAGCGGGTTCTATGCGTGGCGCCAACGCCCGGCGTCGGCCCATGCGCAGCGGGATCGGCGGTTGAAGGTCCTGGTGCGGGCCTCGTTCGACGCGAGCCAGGGCCGGTACGGCAGCCCGCGCATTCACCGGGATCTCCTCGAGTGGCAAGAGCCGGTCAGCCACAAGCGGGTGATCCGGCTCATGCAAGAAGAGGGGCTGAAGGCGCGGGTCCGGAAGCGGTTCAAGGGTACCACGATGAGCGACCACGATCAGCCGGTCGCGGCCAATCTGCTCGACCGGCAGTTCACGGCCGCGGCGCCGAATCAACGGTGGGTCGGCGACACGACCGAGTTGGTCATCGGCGTCACCGGCAAGCTGTACCTCGCGGCGATTCTGGATTTGTTCTCCCGGTTCGTCGTCGGGTGGGCCCTCAGCGCGGTGAATGATCGCCACCTGGCCCTCAAGGCGTTGTGGATGGCGCTGAGACGGCGGTGTCCTGAGGCCGGACTGCTGCACCACTCGGACCAGGGCTCCCCGTACGCGAGCGAGGATTACCAAGACGTCCTGGCCGCGCACGGCATCACCTGTAGCATGAGTCGCCGCGGCGATTGCTATGACAACGCGGTGATGGAAGCGTTCTTCTCGACGGTGAAGAGCGAGCTCGGCGAGCACTTCGAGAGTCACGGCGAAGCGAAGCGGCAGTTGTTCGACTACATCGAAGTGTTCTATAACCAGCGCCGGCGCCACTCGACGCTCGGCCTGATCAGTCCCGCGGAGTACGAACGGCACGCGGCCGCCGGTCTGATCGCGCGGCCGGCGCTCACCCGTCCGTTCGTCCCAGGAGGGGGGATAGTACAACCTGGCCTCGACCGAGATCGTGGCTCCTGGAGCCTCCTGTGAGGTCGCAGCTTCGGCGATCCGTGCTCGGCGGCGCGATCGAGACGTCTTTCCGCTCTCGACGCGTCGTTCACGCGGCTGGGCTCGCCAGCCTGATCGACCGAACGGATGACGTGAGGCTCCTTGCCTCTTTCAAGGTGGGGGCGCTCCGCCAGCTTCGCTGGCTCCGCGCCCTCTCCTCAAGAGCCAAGAGCACAAAGGCCGGATCGATCGTCAGTCACCTGTCCACGAAATCGGATCAGCCCTACATGCCCGATCAGCGCGACAGTGCGGATGAAACCCTATTCGTTAGCCTGCTGGGGTCAATTCGACGCGAAACACCACGGATCTTGGCGGTTAGAAAGGACGGTCGTATACTCGAAGGGTCGTTCCCTTGTGAGGTTCCTGTGACCGCCAAAGAGACCGTTCGGGCGCTTCTCGACCGCCTGCCAAACGACTGCAGCTTGGACGATGTGATGTACCACTTGTATGTGGTCCAAGCGGTGGGTTCCGGTCTCGCGGACGGCGAGGCCGGCCGGGTCATACCGCACGAACAAGTCGCCGCTGATCTCCGCCGCAAATGGCTCCTCGGGTCCGAGAAGTAGCCTGGGCTCAGTCCGCGCGGGATGCCTTCGACGCGGTCATCGGGTACATCGCGCAAGACTCGCAACAGGCAGCGGGCCGGGTTCTGACCGCTGCGCTTCGGGCTGGGGCGAGCCTGGCGACGTTGGCCGAGCGTGGGCGTGTGGTGCCGGAGCTCGACGACCCGACGATCCGTGAGGTGTTCGTTTATCGGTATCGGCTCCAGTACCGCATCGAGGACACGCGGGTGCTTGTTCTAGCGTTTCTACACGGGGCGCGAGACTTCGCGACGTGGCAGGCGCATCAAACAGAACAGTAATCACACGGGCAGGCTAACATCGGCTTGGAGCCGACGCGCCCGATGGTCCGTGCGATGGTGCCGCTGCGGCGCGCGGCTCAAGCCGAACGTTGAACAGGACAAACACGAGATTCTTGATCAGATCAGCGCCTGCTCAACAGATCCCAAAAGGCCCGAGGATCAAGAACCGGCAATGGGGTCTTGTGTGCGATCTCGAGAAGATCCCGGTCACCCGTCACGAGCACGTCGGCTCGTCCGGCCATGGCTGACGCGAGGATCCAGCGATCGTCCGGGTCTCGAATGGGCAGGTCGGAAGGTTTGCGAGGCTTCGGCACGACCTCCTGCTCTCGGAGCAGCGCCAGGATGTCATCCACGGTCGCGGCGGGCAGCTTGATGCGGCGGCGGAGCGTCTTTCTGAGCTCGCTCAGCACGACTTCTCCCGTGATCAATTGGTGCTCGGCCAGCACGACACGCATGACGTCCGCACAGAGGCCCCGGGTGGCAAGGGCTGCGACGAGCACGTTGGTGTCGAGGAACACCCTCACGAGACGTCTCGCACGACGTCCTCGTCGCTCAGGTAGCCGCGCGCTTCGGCAAAGGGCAGGACGCGGCGGCGCAGGTCCTCAAAACGGCGCAAGGCAAGCTCGCGCCGCAGCGCATCCCTGACGATCTCGCTGCGGCTCTGGCCAGTCCGCTTGCACAGCCCGTCGAGCAGGCGTTCGATGTCTTTGTCGATGCGGATCGTGAGAGTGCGCTTCATGTGTTACAGTGTAACACACAAGAGCCGGCCGGCTGTCGCCGGCGGGATGCCCCGCCCGGGAATCTGGTGAGTCTTCGCAGATCGGGGGCCGGCTGCTAGCCCATGCGGTCGGGCTGCCAGCGCAGGCCGATGTTGAGGAGGCGCTGGATGAGGGCGCCGTACTTCAGGCCGGCGCGCTCGGCCGAGTCGGAGAACTCCTCGCCGTAGGCGATCTGCGGGTTCGGGTTGGCCTCGAGCACGTAGAACCGCCCCTCTTCGCTCAGCCGGATGTCCACGCGCGCGTAGCCGCTCAGCTCGAGCGTCCGGTACACGCGCTTGGCGACCCGTTGGATGTCGCTCGCGAGCGGCTCGGGGATCTTGGCCTCGCCCGTCACGATCCCGTGCTTCTTCTGGTACCGGTAGCTCCACTTGACCCGTTCGGTCGCGATGCGCTTGATCTCCTCCGGCATCTTCGTGAAGCGCAGCTCCCAGACGGGCAGCACCTGGAGACGATCGTTCCCGAGCACCCCCACGTACAGCTCACGCCCGTCGATGTAGCGCTCGGCGATGGCGTCGGTGCCGACGCTGTTGTGGATGAACTTCACGCGCTCGATGAACTTGTCCTCGTCGTTGACGACCGAGGCCTGCGAGATGCCGATCGACGCCTCCTGGGTCAGCGACTTCACGATGAGCGGGAACTGCAGGCGTTTCGGCCGCGTGATCGCGCGGCCGCGGCGGAAGACCCCGAAGTCCGGCACCGGGATGCGGTGATAGGCGAGCAGCTTCTTCGAGAGCGCCTTGTCGCGCGCCAGCACCAGGCCGCGCGGGTTGCAGCCGGTGTACGGCAGGCGCAGCAGCTCGAGGTAGCTGACCACGTTCTGGTCGAACGCGCCGATCTCGTGGAACGCCTCGAGCAGGTTGAAGGCGATGTGCGGCTTGAACTCGTTGGCGGCCTGGCGGATGGCGCCCAGGTCGTCCTTGACGCCGAGGGCCTGGACGTGGTGCCCGAGCTCGCGCAGCGTGGACGTGACGTCGTACTCGGTCTTCCACTCGACGGTGACCAGATCGTGGCTGGCCGCGTCCTCCGGCGGCACGAGGTAGTCGTGCATGAGCACGAGCACGCGGAGCTTCTTCATAGGCGGCGGGCACGGGCGCGCACGCGGACGACGGCGCCCGTCGGAGCAATTCTAGTGGATCGCGCGCGGATCGCGATACTCTTTCGTCTGAGCTCATGAGCCCCTCTCGCACACACGCGGCATCGGTGTTCTTCCGGCGGTTGCGCCCCGAGGAGGGCCTGCTCGTCATCGGCTTCGTCGCGTCGGCGGCGGTGACCATCTACGCCAACGTCGATCTCGTCCGTCACGGCATCAATTCGCGGAAGATCCAGGGCGGTCTGCTGCGGCTGCTCGTGGTGGTGGCGCTCGCCGCCGTGCTGCCGTGGCTCGAGCGCGTGCTGCGGCGCGGCGCGGCCCGGCCGCGCCTGCTCGCGACAGCGGAGTTCTTCCGGACGATGCTGCCGTTCCTGATGTGCATCGCCGTCTACACGAACCTGCACGACACGGTGCGCTTCGTGAACCCGCACGACATCAACGCGCAGCTCGCCGCGGTGGAGGGTTGGCTGTTCGGCGGACAGCCGGTCGTGTGGGCGGAGCGGTTCGTCACGCCCGCGCGAACCGAGTTCTTCAACTTCTTCTACGCCAACTTCTACCTGGTCGCGCCGTCGGTCGTCATCGTGCTCTGGCTCTCGGGCCGCCGCGGCGAGGCGCAGCACGCGCTGCTCGGCGTCATCCTCTGCTTCTACAGCGGCTACGTGCTCTATGTGATCTTCCCGGCCGCGCCGCCGCGCCTGTACCTGGAGTCGCTCGGCTTGTTCCACGTCGCCCTGCGGGGCGGCCCGATCACCGACTTCGAGCAGGCGCTCATCGCGATGATGCCCAACCACGCGGCGCGCGCGGCGTTCCCGAGCCTGCACGCCGCCGTGAGCTGCGTGAGCCTCTCCTACGCCTGGAAGTACTGCCGCTGGTTCTTTCCCATCCTCCTGATCTTCGTCGTCGGCCTGCTGGTCTCCACGGTCTACCTGCGGCACCACTACGTCGTGGATCTGATCGCCGGCGCGCTGATGCTGCCGTGGGTGGTGTGGGTGACGCCCCGTTTCGAAGGGTGGTGGGCCCGCTATTTCCGCATGATGCGCATGTAGCCGCCCGCGATGAGCGCCGAGATGTCGGCCAGGATGCGCGGCAGCGAGAGGCCGCCGGGATACGCGAGGTAGTGCGGTTCCCAGACGGGGTTGTACTTCTCCTTGTACGCGCGCAGGCCCTGGAAGTTGTAGAACGCCTCGCCGTGGCGGTAGAGGAACGCGCCGAGCTTGACCCAGAGCGGCGCCACCGTGGACGCCTCGAGCCCGGCGAGCGGCGCCATGCCGAGCGAGAACCACCGGTAGCCCTGCTGGCGCGCCCAGAGCATCATGTGCACGAACACCGCGTCCATGGTGCCGCGCGCCGACTCGCGGTAGCGCATCAGGTCCACCGACGCTTCGGTGCCGGGCGGGCCGGGCCAGACCGTCGCGAACGCCTCGAGTCGTCCGTCGCGCTCGACGAGCGCCGCGGGAAACCGCTTGAGGTAGTCCTCGTCGAAGCAGCCCAGCGAGAAGCTCTTCTCGGCGGCCGACTTGCTCCGCAGCCACTCGTCCGACACCGCCCGGAGCGTCGGCAGCAGCGCCGCGACCGCCTCGGCCGGCACGATCCGGAACGTGCGGCCCTCGCGCTCGAGCCGCCGCACCGCCTGCCGGTTCTCCTTGTTCGTGCTCCCCTCGAGGCCGAAGCCCTCGAGCGCCACGCGCCCCTCCTCGCCCAGCTTCACGAAGGTGAGGCCGAAGTCCGCGTACAGGTGTAGGCTGTCCTTGCGCACCTCGTAGAAGACCGGTACCGCGTCGAAGTCGTCGGCGCGCTCGAGGAACTGCCGGACGAGGCCGGCGCGCACGTGCGGCGGCCCCACCGGGTCGCCCATCGCGACCCACGTCCGCCCCTGCACGCCGTACATGATGAAGCCGGTCCGATCCTCGTTCCACAACAGCGCCTTGTCGCGCAGGTAGACGAGCAGCGGATAGGTCAGCTGCTGGGTCCCAATCACGCGGCCGGCCGCGTCGATGTCCTCGTCGGTCGGCTCGGGCAGCTCGGGCGGCGCGGTGCGCAGCAGCCGCGACACGCCGTAGACGAGCAGCGCCACCGTGACGCCCAGCGACGCGCGCAGGAACCGCGACGCCTCCTGCCGGAACGCGAAGCGCCACCAGAGGTCCGAGGTGTACTCGACGTGCCGGTACGCGAAGAAGCCCAGCCAGATCGACGCCGCGACCACGGCGACGACCGCCGAGAACCAGCCGGCCGAGAACCGCGCCTCGAAGAACGCGGTCCGCCGGTCGAAGTCGTGGCGGCTCGGCAGGAACGCCAGCGCCACGAGCGCCAGGATCGTCGCCTCCTCGTAGTCGCCGCCCTTGAGCAGCGACGCCACGATGCCGAGGCCCAGGGCGCCGAGCGTGAGGTGGTAGGCGAGGTCCAGCCGCCGCGCGATGCCCTGCGACAGCACGAGCAGCGCGAGCCCCAGCAGGCTGCCCGCGAAGTGCGACAGCTCGACCACACCGAGCGGCAGGAGGTGCGAGAGCCAGGTGAGCCGCCCGGCTCCCGCCGGCGTCGCGCCCGAGAAGAGCAGCACCGCGCCGGCCACGAAGGTGAAGACCGACAGCACCTTCGGCGCGAGCGCCACGGCGAGGCCGCCGAAGGTACCCGTCCACTTCCGGAGCGCGACGCGCCGCTGGTGCAGCTCGTCGGCCAGCAGCGCCACGAGCGCGCCGGCGAGCGGCAGGATGTAGTACACCGCCCGGTACGCGACCAGGGCCGGCAGCAGCGTCGCGGCCGGCGCCGCCGACCGCAGGAACAGGATGAACAGCGACTCGAAGACGCCCAGGCCGCCCGGCACGTGGCTGACGAGCGCCAGGAGCTGCGCGGCCAGGAAGCCGGCCACGAGCAGGCCGAACGGCGGTCGCGGCGACGGCAGCAGCACCCAGAGCACCGCGGCGGCCAGGGCCCAGTCCAGGATCGACAGCGTGAACTGCACGGCGACGAGGCCGGGGCGGGGCAGGGCCACGTCGAAGCCGCGCACGCGGACCGGCCGGTGCCAGAGGAACGGCGCCGCGGCGTAGACCGCCGACACCGTCAGCAGCAGCCAGCCGCACAGACGCACCGCGAGCGGCGCCGCGAACGGCGGCAGATCCGCCGTCGGCACGACCAGCAGGCTCCAGCCGCCCAGCACGAACAGGCCGAGCCAGAACGTGCCCGAGTAGAAGAGCACGATCCGCGACAGCTCCTCGGCGCTGAGGCCCCAGCGGCTGTAGAAGCGGTACCGCGCCGACGTGCCCGACAGCAGCGCGAACCCCACGTTGTTGCTGATGGCGTAGCCGACGAACGAGGCGAGGGTGATCCGCCAGCGTGACAGCGTGCGGCCCGCGTAGACGAAGGCGAACTGGTCGTAGCCCGTGAGGACGAGATAGTTGAGCGCCGTGAGGAACAGCGCGGCCAGCACGGACGGCAGCGGCACGCTCGTCACCGCGTGCGCGAGCTGCCGGAAGGAGACCCGCTGCAGCTCGCGGTCGAGCGTCCAGAGTGCCGCTGCCAGCAGACCCAGGCTGATCAGCGGCACGATCCAGCGGCGCGACGACGCGCTCATGGACGGGAGATCCGCGGCTGGCCGTAGGCGGCGGCGCACACCGCCCGCATCGACTGGGAGCGCATGGGGCACTGACCGGGCGCCGGCGCCCGGTCCCTGGCTCCGCTAGCGTACCATTCCCACGGCTGCAGGCGGAAGCGGCCGGATGCAAAGGTGTTAGACTGCGGGACGGCCTGGTGCACATTTTGTCACCGGGGCACGGAGCTTGCTCTGTCGGACGGCGCCGGAGGTGACCGAGGGCCACCCTGCCCGCAGGCGTGGGCTTCGAGGCGTCCGAGCGTGTACGGTTCATTACAGAACCGTCATAGACTGGGTCGTTTTGAGATGGCCGACGCTCCCTGGCCCTCTATCGGGTCGTCTCCGGCGTCCGCGCCTCTCCTGCCGGATGTCCCACCCCCGCCGGTCGATGGCGCCCTGGGTTCCTCCCCGCACGCGAGCCAGCTCGGGTGGCTGGCCGCGGGCATCGTGTATTCGGCCGCCTACCTCGTCATCGGCTCGTGGCTGCGCGATCGGGCGGCGCTGCTCGTCGGCTTCCGAACGGTCGCGCTGCTCGTGCCGCCGCTCCTCGGCGTCGCCGTCATCCTGCGCCGCCGCCAGCAGTGGACGGGCTGCCACTGGCTCTTCTGGGTGACCATCGCCCTCGGTCTCTGCATCTCCGCGGTGGGCTTCGTCGGCTGGACGATGGACGAGCTGCTCCTCGCGCGCGAGACCTCGTGGCTCGGCTGGCACACCGTCTTCGCGCTGTTCGGCGCGTCGGCGCCGCTCTTCGCGCTGCTCGCCCAGCCGCACCGTGGCGCGCGCGAGCCCATCGCGGCGACGACCGCGGTGGACATCGCCGGCATCGCGGTGCTCGCCGGCTACCTGTATTCCTACGTGGTCATGGGCACCGACGTGAACGGTCTGTCGCCACGGCAGGCGTCGGTGTCGCTGGTGTTCCTCTCGGAGGTGCAGCAGATCCTCGTGCTGGCGGGGCTCGTCGCGGTCGCCGTCGTGGCGCGCCGCGGGCCGTGGCACGCGACCTACGTCCGACTGGCCATGGGCGCCGCCGTGGCGCTGGCCATGCTGACGCTGTCGAACCAGGGGATCTGGGAGGGCGAGTACCGCAGCGTCTTCGTCTACGACTTCACGTGGATCCTGCCGTTCTTCTTCTTCCCGTGGGCCGTGGCGGCGGCGCCCGCCTCGCCCGCGGTCGAGCGCGCCGACGAGGACGCCGAGCTGACGCCCTCGCGCCCGTGGGTGATCTTCGGCGTGCTGGCGCTGCTGCCGGTGATCGACTACAGCCTCCGTCTCGCCTTCCCGATCGACGCCGCGATCGCGCGATTCCGCGACATGTCGATGGCGGTCACGATCGTGTCCGTGCTGCCGCTGCTGATGGCGCGGCTGGCCGTGGAGCGCGCCGGACAGCGGACCGCCGACGTCAGAGCGCGCCTGCTCGCCGGCGCCATCGAGCAGGCCGCCGATCTCGTCCTGGTCTTCCGCGGCGACGGCCGGATCGTGCACGCGAACACGGCGTTCTGCCGCGCGCTGGGGTACGGGCTGGCGGAGCTGGCGACGAAGACCGTGCGCGATCTGACCGGCGAGCACGAGCGGTTCGACATCGAGGCGGTGGGCGCCGCGGCGTACGGGGAGGGCGCGTGGCGGCGGACCATCGTCCGCCGGCGCCGGAACGGCACGACGTTCCTCGCGGCCTGCGTCGTCGTCCCGATGTTCGACGCGCGCGGGCGGTTGACGCACTTCGCGTCGGTCGAGCGCGACGTAACCGAGGAGACGCGGTTGCGGACGCAGGTCGTGGAGAGCGAGCGGCGGCACCGCGCCCTGTTCGACCACGCCCCGCTCGGCATCGTCCGCGCGGCCGCCGACGGGCGCCTGGTCCAGGTCAACGAGTCGTTCGCGCGGATGCTCGGCTTCACCGAGCCGGCGGACCTCGAGGGTTCGCAGCTCGCCGGGCTGGCGGCGAAGGCCTCGGAGGTCGGCGAGCTGCTGGCCCAGTGGCAGGCGGGCAGCCCGGCCGCGGCCGTCGAGCTGGAGTTCGTGCGCCAGGACGGCCGTCCCGTGGGCCTCCGCATGTACGGGCGGCGGGTGCGCGACGAGACCGACGGGGACGCGGCGCTGGAGGTGTTCGCCGAGGACGTCACGCGCCAGCGGCGGCTCGAGGACGAGGTCCGCCACGCCCAGAAGATGGAGGCGATCGGGCGGCTGGCGGGCGGCGTGGCCCACGACTTCAACAACCAGCTCACGGTGATCCTCGGGTACGCCAACGGCCTGCTCACCCAGATCGACAACGAGAAGCCGATCTGGGGCGACATCGACGAGATCCGGCGGGCGGCGCTGAGCGCCGCGGCGCTCACCCGGCGCCTGCTCGCCTTCAGCCGGCGGCAGCTCCTCCGGGTGGACGTGCACGACCCCAACGACCTCATCGAGCGCTTCCAGCGCACGCTCACGCGCATGCTGGGCGAGGACGTGACGGTCGCCACGTTCCTCGACCCCGAGGTGCCGCGCGTGCGGCTCGACCCGCTGCAGTTCGAGCAGGTGCTCCTGAACCTGGCGCTGAACGCGCGCGACGCCATGCCCGATGGCGGCCGGCTCACGATCGAGACCACCCAGGTGGAGCTCGAGGACGGCTACCGGCGGCCGGGACCCGTGCGCATCCGCCCGGGACGCTACGCCATGGTGGCGGTGAGCGACACCGGCTGCGGCATGGACGCCCGGACGCGCGCGCGCGCGTTCGAGCCCTTCTTCACGACGAAGGGCCCGGGCCACGGCACCGGCCTGGGCTTGTCGACGGCCTACGGCATCGTGAAGCAGCTCTCCGGGTACATCTGGGTGTACAGCGAGCCCCAGCGCGGCACGACCGTGAAGATCTACCTGCCCGAGGCGGCGCCGGTGGAGGGCTGGAACGCCGTGAGCGCGGAGGTGCCCGAGTCCGCGGCGGTGGGGAGCGAGACGATCCTGCTCGTCGAGGACGAGGAGAACGTGCGGCGCTTCGCGGCGATGATCCTCAAGCGGCACGGCTACCGGGTGCTGGAGGCCGAGACCGGCGAGGCCGCGCTCGCGATCGCGGCGTCGGCCGAGCCGATCGCGCTCGTCCTGACCGACGTGGTGATGCCGGGGCTGAGCGGGCCCGAGATGATGGCGCGGCTGCGGACGATCCGGTCCGTGCAGGCGATCTACATGTCGGGCTACACCGAGCGCGTGCTGCGCGACGGCGTGCTGCAGAGCCAGGCCGAGTTCATCGAGAAGCCGTTCGGTCCGACCGAGATCCTCACCGCCGTGCGCCGGGTGCTGGACGCCAGGGCCGAGGTGCGATGACGCGATCCCTCAGGCGCGGGCCCGGCGCGTCCGCCGCGCCCGGACGAGCTCGACGGCCATCGGCAGCAGCGACACCGCGATGATGCCGAGCACCACGAGCGAGAAGTGGCGCTTCACGACCGGCACGTTGCCGAACGCGTACCCGCCGCCCACGCAGACGCCCACCCACAACAACCCGCCGACGACGTTGTACAGCGCGAAGCGCGGATAGCTCATCGTGCCCGCGCCGGCGACGAACGGGACGAAGGTGCGCACGATCGGCGCGAACCGTCCGATCACCACGGCCTTCCCGCCGTACCGCGTGAAGAAGGCGTGCGCGCGATCGAGGTGCCGGCGGTTGAGGATCCGGTGCCAGACGCCCACCGTGTCCTCGGCGCGGAACACGCGTGGGCCGACGAACCGGCCGGCGGCGTAGTTGGCGGCGTCGCCGGCGACGGCGGCGGCGGCGAGGAGCGCGAACGCGAGGCGCACGTCCAGCACGCCGGTGGCCGCCAGTGCGCCGGTGGTGAACAACAGCGAGTCCCCCGGCAGGAACGGCGTGACCACGAGGCCGGTCTCGGCAAAGACGATCAGGAAGAGCAGGCCGTACACCCACGCGCCGTACCAGACGACGACGTCGGCGAGATGCCGATCCAGGTGGAGAAACACGTCGATGATCTCGGTCACGCTCGACTCCCCGAGGCCCCGGTCATCCCAGCCTGCAAGTACGTAATGCCGGGCTTCAGCCCGGCGTCACGCCCCTGCCTCGACAGGCCCGGCGCCGCCATGGTCACGACCAGCAGCAGCGTGAGGGCGATCATGACGACGCACGTCGTCCAGGCGATGACGTTGAAGGCGCGTGAGTTGCGGTACTCGCCCATCAGGTCCTCGCGGTTGCTGAGCCGCAGCATGTAGACGAGCACGAACGGCAGGATGACGCCGTTGGCCGCCTGCGAGAGCACGATGAGCGAGATCTGCCGCGTCTCGGGCAACAGCAGGACCGTCAGCGCCCCGACGACGATCAGGCCGGTGTAGAGCGTGTAGAACGTCGGGGCCTCGTACATCCGCCGATCGATGCCCGACTCGAGTCCCAGGCCCTCGCACACCGAGTAGGCCGTGGCCAGCGGGAGGATGCTGGCCGAGAACAGGGAGGCGTTGCAGAGGCCGAAGGCGAACAGCAGCGCCGCGGCTTCGCCGGCCAGGGGCCCGAGCGCCTCCGCGGCGTCCGCCGCGCTGCGGATCTCGCGCGGGCCGCCGGCATGGAGCGTGGCGGCGCACGCCACGATGATGAAGAACGCCACGACGTCGGTGATGATGCACCCGACGATGACGTCCCACCGGGAGTAGGCGTAGTCCTTCGGCTGGACGCCCTTCTCGACCACCGCCGACTGCAGGTAGAACTGCATCCATGGCGCGATGGTCGTTCCGACGAGCGCGATGATCATGTAGACCGAGCTGCGGTCGAGGCGCGCCGTCGGGACGAAGGTGCCCTTCGCCGCGGCCTGCCAGTCGGGATGGGCGAGGAACCCCGACGCCAGGTAGGCGACGTAGAAGAAGCACGCCGCGAGGAACACGCGCTCGACGATCTTGGCGCTGCCGCGCATGACCAGGATCCAGACGAACGCGGCGCCGAGCGGGACCACCACGGACCGGTGCAGGTGCAGGACGGCCGCGCCCTGCGCCAGGCCGGCGAACTCCGCGACCGTGTTGCCGAGGTTGGCGACGAGCAGCACTCCCATCAGGATGAACGTGGCGCGGAAGCCGTACTCCTCGCGGATGAGGTCGGCGAGCCCCTTGCCGGTCACGGCCCCCATGCGCGCGACCATCTCCTGGATCACGACGAGGGCGACGGTGATGGGGACGAGCGTCCAGAGCAGTGAATACCCGAATCGCGCGCCCGCGATCGAGTACGTGTAGATCCCACCCGCGTCGTTGTCGACGTTGGCCGTGATCAGGCCGGGGCCGACCACGCTGAGGAAGATCAGCACGCTCGTGCGGTAGCGGGAGAATCGCGAGAGGAGTGCCACGGCGCGTCACCGGTGGGCGTAGTCGAGCGCGTCGTCCGCCGTCACGAGGCCGACGAGACGCCCGTCGTCGCCGACCACGGGAAGCATGAGCAGGTTGTACTTGTGGAACAGGTCGAGCACGGTCCGGGTGTCGGCGTGCACCGGCGCCGTGGCGGCCGGTGGGGCGGCAATCGACGCCAGCGGGGCCGCGGGGTCGGCGATGAGCACGCGCGACAGGGCGACCGAGCCGGTGAGCACGCCGTGCGCGTCGGTCACGAAGACCCGGGTGAGCAGGTCGAGGTTGCCCTCGAAGCTCCGCACGGCCTCGACGGCGTGCGCCACGGTCGCCGTCTCCCCGAGGACGACGAAGTGCGTCGTCATCATGCCGCCGGCCGTGTCCTCCTCGAACGCCAGCAGTTCGCGCACGTCCTCCCGCTCCTCCTCCTCCATGCTCGCCAGCACCTGCGCCGACATCTCGGGCGCGAGCGACTGGAGCGCGTCGGCCGCGTCGTCGGGCGGCATCTCCTCGACAAGGTCGGCCGCCTTCTCCGCCGAGATACTCTCGAGGACCGAGGCCAGCGTCTCGGGCGAGACCTCCGACAGGGTGTGCGCCGCCGTCTCGTCGTCGAGCGACTGGATGACCGCGCTCTGCTCCTCGCGGCTCAGCTCCTCGAGGATGTCGGCGAGGTCGGCCGGGTGGAGGCGGGCCAGCCGCTCGTTCGAGATCCGGAGCCGGAGGCGCCGCGCCGGATCCACCTCGATGAGATTGACGAACTCCCAGGGGATGATCTGGCCGGGGAAGATGCCCGAGAGCGTGCGGAGCGTGTGCTTGGCGACGACGCCCTGGAGCAGCCGGCGGACGCCCGCGCCCATGCCGACGTCCACCGCGACCGCCCGCAGGTGCGCGTGCTGTTCGGTCGGCTCGATGTCGAAGATGACGTCGGTCACGCGCACGACCTTGCGCTGGTTGACGTCGATGATCTGCTGGTCGAGGACGTCCTTGCGCAGCCGGATCAGTGATTCGTTCGGCTGGACGTCCACCGCGCCCTCCAGCACCCGCGTCTGGAGGGCCTGCACCGAGATGGACTGCAGCTGGGAGTGCGTGATCGCCACCAGCCGCCGGTCCGGCCGCCGGACGACGTATTCCTCGACGAGGAAGACGCTGCGGCTCGGCGCGATCCCGAGATCGACCAGCCGCCCGAGGGGGTTGCCCTTGGCGTCGAAGGCGGGCAGATGATCCAGCTCGGTGAAGAAGATCATGCGTGTCGGCGGAAACCCGCTCCGGCCAGCGTGCTATGACGATAACATGACTGTCGGCACCACGAACCACCGGTGATTCGAACAGGTCCAACCATGATGAAACCACCGGTCCCATGATGAAGCCACTCGTCGCCGCTTCCGTCGTCGTCGTCCTGTCCTCCCTCGCGCTGGCGCAGGAGCGACCCGCGCCGCCGCGTCCTACTCGCCCGGTGCATACCTTCTCGATCGTCGCGCGCGACCCGCAGACAGGCGAGATGGGCGCGGCGGTGCAGTCGCACTGGTTCGCCGTCGGCTCCAACGTGATCTGGGCGGAAGCCGGCGTCGGCGCCGTGGCCACGCAGTCGTTCGTCGATCCCAGTTACGGGCCCCTGGGGCTGAAGCTGATGAGCGCCGGCAAGAGTGCGCCGGACGCGCTGAAGGCCCTGCTCGCGGGCGACGAGGGACGGGCGGTCCGCCAGGTCGCCTTCGTGGACGCGAGCGGCACGGTGGCCACGTGGACGGGCGCCGGCGACATCCCGTCGGCCGGCGGCGTGGCGGGCAACCGGACCGACGGCTGGCAGGCCGGCTGCAGCGGCGGCGCGACCGCGACCCGATCCACGGAGAACGGCCAGCCCTTCGTCCACCCGTGCGGCGGCCGCGGCGCGATCGGCCGCGAGTTCGCCGCGCAGGCCAACCTGATGGCCAACGACACGATCTGGCCCGCGATGGCGAAGGCCTACCAGGCGTCGACGGGCGACCTGGCCGAGCGGCTGCTCGCTGCGCTCGAAGCCGGGCAGGCGGCCGGTGGCGACATCCGTGGCCGGCAGTCGGCGGCCATCATCGTCGTCAAGGCCACCTCGTCCGGGAAGCTCTGGCAGGATACCGTCTTCAACCTGCGCGTGGACGACGCCGCCGAGCCGATCCCGGAGCTGCGGCGCCTGGTGACGCTGCAGCGGGCGTACAACCACATGAACGCCGGCGACCTCGCCGTCGAGCATGGGGACAACGAGGGCGCGCTGCGCGAGTACTCGGCCGCCGAGGCGATCGCGTCGAAGACCACCGGCGTCCTCCCGAGCCGGCTGGCCGAGATGATCTACTGGCACGCGGTCGCGCTGGTGACCATGAACCGGGTGGACGAGTCCCTGCCGCTCTTCAAGCGCGTGTTCTCGATGGAGAAGGGCTGGGTGGAGCTGACGCGGCGGCTGCCGAAGGTGGGACTACTGCCGGACGACCCGGCGCTCATCGAGAAGATCGTGGCGCAGGGCAGGTGAGGAGTGCACAAGGTGCACAGGGTGCAACGTGCACAGGGGTGCGAGGTGGCGCACAGGCTTCGATGGTGCGCATCTTCTTCTTGAGAAAAGACGCGCCCCATCGTCAGGCGTGGCGCTACCACGCACCTTGGTGCACGTTGCACCTCGTGCACCTCTGTGCACCTTGGTTGTGGCTGAGTTGGTCGGGGCGCCGGGATTCGAACCCGGGGCCTCCTGCGCCCAAGGCAGGCCGGAGAACGGACGAAAGGTGCTGCTTGCTGAGAGGTTTGCGGCCACACTGAATTCGTGTGGCCGCATTTGTGACCGGTCGTCCGGCGAGACGGACGAACTGGTGGCTACGACTGGCGACCAGCGCGGCCACGTAGGCATCGATGTCAAAACTTGACAAAAACTGACATCACACTTAGTGTGACCGAGAGGGATGGTCACACCATGAACGTCTCGCTCACGCCGGAGCTCGAGCGCCTCGTCAACGAGAAGGTCAGCAGCGGCCTCTATCAAACCGCCAGCGAGGTGGTCCGGGAGGCGCTGAGGCTCCTCCAGGAGCGCGATCGGCAACGGCTCCGTGCCGACATCCAAGCCGGGTTCGACCAGCTCTCCCGCGGGGAGGGGAAGCGGCATGACAAGGCCTCCGGCCGGCGTCTTGCCGAGCGAATCAAGGCCGACGGGCGCCTGGCGCGTGCCAGGAAGCGCTGATGGCCTACCGGCTGTCGCCGCTGGCCGAACGCGACCTCGAGGAAATCTGGTCTTACGTGGCTGAGGACGCAGGCCCCGAGACGGCCGATAGCCTGATCGATGCCATCGTCGACCGGTTCGACCTCCTCGCCGAGACTCCGTCGATGGGACGGCTCCGTCCTGAGTTCGGCCCCGGCGTCCGGTCGTTCGTAGTCGCGAATCACGTGATCTACTACCGGGAAGCGGCGGACCCCCTGATTGCGCGAGTCCTACACGGTCGCCGCGACCAGGCGGCGGCGTGGCACCAGTCGCCTCACGACAAGCCGTAGGCGTCGTCCACAGCCCCGTCATGGAGCATGGCTCGGGCGCCTTCCGGACGTGGTCGCTCACTGAAGTGGCACCCTCCTGATTCATGCGCGTCGGCGCGGCATTGGGACGACGTTTTCCGCGTTCCGTGGCGCGATGGGGATCTTCACCTGTTTGCTTGCCGCGATCAGGTCCTCCTTCAGCAGGTGCGCGTAGTGCGCCTCAGTGACGGCCACGCTCGAGTGTCCGAGGATCTTCGACAGCTTGTAGATGTCTCCGCCGGCCTGCAGCCAGCGCGTGCCGAAGGTGTGGCGCAGCGCGTGCGGCGTCAGGTGCGGCATCTTCGCGCGCACGCTCGCTGCCGCCAGCACCTGGCGCAGGCGCTGGGGATTCTGCGTCCACAGCTTCCCCTCGGCGTCGAGCTGCTCATCGAGGGCCGCCCGGGCGTCGGGCTGCATCGGCACGTCCCGTTCCTTGCCGAACTTGCCGGTCACGTGCACCGTGCCGCGCGCCGAATCGATGTCCCGTTCCGGGTTGATGCCTCGGATCTCCTGGAGCCGGCACCCGGTTCCCAGCGCGAAGCGGACGAACCGCTGGAAGCGCGGGCTGAGCGCTCCCAGCAGCTTCGTCTCCTCGTCCAGGCTCAGAACCCGGGTCCTGGGCCTGTCCTTCCCGCGCGCGATCCCGTGGAACGGGTTTCTTATGTCGTAGCCTTCCTCGATGGCGCGCTGAAAGATGGCCTGCAGCAGCCCACGCTCTCGCCGGACGGTACTCTCCGATATCGGTCTGCGCTTCTTGTGTCCCGGATTCCCGGTCATCTGGACCCGGCGCAGGTTCAGGTAGCGCACGACGTCTGACTTCGTGATGTCGGCGAGCCCCTTCGCACCGAAAAGCGGCAGGAAGTGCGCGACGATCTGGGCGTCACGACGGCTGGCCGACTTCTGCGGCGTGTAGGTCTTTCGGTACACCGCCCACCATTGCGCGAAGCTCGGAATCGTGCTCTTCCATCCGTGAATCCCAGCGCGAATCTCGTGCTCGATGTCCGACGCCCGCCGCTCGGCCGACTTCCTGTCCGCGTATCCCGTCGACACGCGAAACCGCCGGCCGCCGATGCGCTTGCTGAAGTACCAGATCTCGCCGCGCTTCGCCAAAGCCATGCCGCACCCCCTTGCTCATCCAGCGGTCCAGCGCAACGCGGTCGAATCGGATGATGCGGCCCTGCCGCACGAACGGAATCTGCCGCCGGCTGACGCGGTGATAGAGCGCGTGCCGGCTCATGCTCAGGTACCTCGCTGCTGCGTCGACGTCGAGCCACCGGGGCTCGACGGCCGACTGGTGCGAAACGTTTCTCGGTTCCATGGTCCTACTCCTGGGGCCCGAGATGTCGTGGAGAAGGGGCCGTGCGTCGCCGCGGAGCGGGGAGCGCCCGGCAAGGTCGGAGCCGTCCTCGGTATCAGCGGCTTCGTTGACCGCTCGCGCCTGAAGCGTTCGAGCAACCTCTGGCCAGGCCGCAAGCCGACACACGACCGGCCGGACCTGGTGTCTGATTGGTTCCGCAATCACGCCTTTGGGAGGCGCGCGCGCTCCTCGCGTCTGGCAACGCGGGACTCAGAGGAAGGTGAGGCCTTCATGATAACGCCCGGTACGTTGTCGGTCAACGGCACACAGGCTGGCGACTGGTGGCGTTGTCAGGCGCATCTGTTGTCCACGGCAAGCTGTCAGTGGCGGCGATTCCGCACCGCTACAATCTCTGAATTGGGGGGAAGGCAACCGGGACCTGGTGCCGATCAACGAGAAGCTTATGGAGCGTCAGCGTCAGGCCGCCCAGGCTGCGATGGAAGCGCGGGACCGTGTCATCAAGGAAGTACGAGGGCGTAGAGGCAAAGAACCAGGGGCCGACCTTCGTCTCGCTGAAGGTCGACATGGTGATGCTGCGCAACGACTTCGTCCGGCTCGCGGACGTCGAGCCTCCGACGGACGCCTCGTTCAAGAAGGTCCTGACGGCGACTCACCAGACGCTCGGGAGGCTGCTCGAGCGGATACGCTGATGAGAGGTGGAGGCCGCATGAGCGCCTACGGCTCCATGAAACCGAAGCGTGCCACCCTTCGCCGCTTCGAGAAGCTCAGGTTCGACCTCGCCGCGCAACGCGGCAGGCGCGTGACCCACGACGACGCGCTGAGCGAGTCGTTGAAGAGGGTTGGGTACTAGAGATTTGCTAGCCTAAACGCCGAAGAACGAGCAAGGACAGTGTGGCCCCAAAAAGCAGAACGGATGCGATGGCGGTATTACGTAATGAGGCCACTGCGAGGCCAGGTTCTGCATCGGGATGTTCGTTCGTTCCCATTCCTCAAATGCTTCATCACGGCTCATTGCAATGGACGCAGCACGCCCGCCGACGACGGTTGTTGAATTCCTTCGCCGCGCATTTCTTGAATCTGATGACGCCCAACTCGGTCTTGGGCGTGTCCGCGATGATGTCATCGATGCTCGCCTTCAGCAGCAGCCTCTCGTTGTCGTCGAGTTCAAATATCTCGTCTGCCAAGGCCTTCGCTGCCTCGATCCGAGCTGTTGTTCACGGGTAGGGTGTGCCACACTGATGGCAGAATCGTGGGGCCGAGATCATTCCGAAGCCGATGGCGACCACCCCCGTGACGTGGTAGTCGCCCTGAATGTCGCCTTTACAACTAGGGCACTTTGTTATTGTTGGCGCTCCGCACTTCTTGCAGAACTTCAGCCCACGATCGGGGTTGCGTTGCATCGTATCGCAGATGACGTGACCGTTCATGCAGACCTGTGCAGTGTCGTACCATCCCATACGGATGCAGATTCTACCACCTCTACAACGTGGAGGTCCTCGGTTCACTCAGACTGGAGATTCGTGTTGCGGGCACTCCGCTTGCAGCAAGAAAAGGGCGAGCATCCGCGCTCGTTGCGGGTGCGTATCTTGTGACGCATGAGCGGAGCCACGATGCCGAGCATTGCCCTGCCTCGAAGATCAGTCCTCGGGAGGTTCATGCAGGCCTCCGTACCTGTTTGGGTTGCGAGTCTGATGGTGTGGCAGTACGCGTGCACCTGGTCCAGAAGCGACGCCGACAAGATGGCGGACTGTATTGTCGCAGCCACCGAGCCCTTGTGCGGCACGCCAGGGACCATGACCACGGTTGCGAGCTGCACCCCGGAGGGCGCCGGGCGATACTTGCTCGTGTTGCTGCCCCGTGGCCACCCTGATGTCCGTGGAGCTGCAACGCGTGACCTCTCTGAGCTTGAGCTCAGGATGCTGGAAGGCATGGGAAGCAATGTGCCAGACGTGACGATGCTGGCGCTGTTCAACGATGACGGGTTCAGTGCGACCAGCCGCCTTGACGGTGTCGTCGACATCTCGAGCGTGTTTGCGGTCCGGAACGACCAAGGGGACCCGGTCAGTGTACTGCTCGAGCGCCTGGGAAACAGGATCCGCGTGACGGACGTGCGGTGACCGCGCGGGACGTGCTCATCGGAGCATGGTGTCCAGACATGTTTGCGTCTCCCTGTCGCTCCGGCAAGGGCCAGACCCAACGGAACGCGCTGGATCTACCGCACCGTCCAGGATCCGTCCGGATCGACATGGGCACCATGGGGCAAGCGGTACAGCTCGACGAAGAACCGGACCTCACGATCGTGAACCACGAGGGGACCATTTGCCGCCATGATCCCGCCGGGAATGTGGTCGAGCGCTCCCAACGCGTGACCCAGCTCGTGCTGATACACCTCGAATGTGAAAGGTATGTCCTTTGTGATGTACACGGTGGCAAGGCGGGCGCTGTTGTCCATGTTGGTATCCTCGATCCCGGCTCTCGGATCGCTGGAGTTGGACAGGATGACGATCCTCGGCCCCGTGTTGTGGTCAATGAACTGATAGGTCACGCCGACAAGGTCGTGCCAGGCTTGCATGGCCTGTTCTACCTTTGTCCGATCCACGCTTGGATCGACATAGATCGATACGGGCAATTCCCAAGCGTGATGATGCCCGTCTGTCGCCACTGATTCGTTTTCAGTACCTCCTGATTGTACGCCACGATATCAGCTGCTACCGCCGGGTCGATGCGACCAGCTACCCGGCCGTTCGGTTCCACTACACGCAACACGCTTGCTCCGGTCAAGCTCCGGTACGTTGCAGTGATCTCGGTCGTGCCCGCCGCGACGGCCGTGACGACCCCGGACGAGCTCACCGTCGTTACCTGCGGCGCGGACGACGCCCACGCGGATTCTCCCGTGCAGTTCTGTAAGAACCCGCCGAAGCTGTCGGTGGTGGCGGCCTGCAGCTGCACCGTCTCCCCGGGCGCTAGAACTCCTCGCGGGCCATTGACCCGGAGGCCCACTGCCCAGGCCGTGAAGAGTTCGGCTGCTGACGGTGCGGTCGGCGCGCCTCCGCAGCTAGAGAGACCGGCCAACGCGCCGATGAGCACGAACACCCTGGCAACATAAGCCAGGTAGAGTCCACCCGGGCCACGCGAACACCAGGCTTGGACTGCGCCGGCTCGCGGCCGATGACGACTGCACGACATTCCGCACCCCCGCACTCCCCTCCGGTGTGCTGTAACCAGTTCCGCCAGACTCACACGCGCTCGGTCGAGGCTGTCCGCCCGAGACGGTCCGGCCGGTCTCCGGTCGGATTGTGGGTCCTGCTGGCACCCCGGTCAACGGCAAAAGCGTGTTCCTGGCACGCCTCCTCGAAGTGCCCGCGGTGCGGAAGGAGAGTGTTTTCTGGCTCTTCTGAAGGCGGGCTTCGACGCTCCAGCATCTCGTGTGCTTGCCCGGCGCTTTCGCTGAAACCGGTTCCGGGATCTGTCGCCTGATCTGTCGCTCCGGCAATGGCCAGTCCGCCAGGGAGCGCGTCGGGCGGGTCAAGACCGCGAAGCGCCGGAGCGGAGCGGAGGGCAGTCTTGACGCGCCCAAGCGCTCCCGGAGAATGAAGGACCGGAGCGACAGTTCAGGCGGACCATCCTGGTCGTACGATTGATGACATCTCCGCCCCCGCTCCCTTCCGCCGGCGTCTTGCACTCCCAGTCCGAAAGCGCCGCCTGAATGTCGCCGGTCCTGCTCTCGTGCAGACGCCGGGTCGAGATGATGCGTGCCGCGTGCGGGCCGCCTGCAGCCGATACCAGGCAAGCGACTGGGCTCAATCAGGGTCAGGGGCTTCCGCACGAACTGACCACCGACACGGGGGCGTGAGCGACCCCCTTGCAGGGGGTGGGGCCGCTGCCAAGCACTTTGGAGGGGGGTCGCTCACGCCCCCACTCCTGTACCGGCGGTACCTGCGACTGGACGACCGGCGGCACAGGCCGCCGCCCGCGCACGGTCAGGCGCCCGCCGCGAAGTCACGGCTGAGCAGCGGATTGAGCCTGACGGCTGCCGACGCGTTCCCGCTCGCCTGGCAACTGTCCGGAACCGCCTGTCGATGAGGGTAAGGGGGTCGAGGGCACGACAGGGCAGTGGCCCCCTGCTCGACCCCCCGCGCGGTCACCGGGAGTCGATCAAGTACGGGGAGGAGATGGCGATAAGACCGCGGCAGGACGAGACACTCGACCTTTAGCCGCGCCGCTCGCGATGGCGTTCGCCAGGGTGCTCACCCTGACGCTCTCCAGAACCGTGTCGCCCTCTCGCAGCCACGCCCTGTAGAGCGCGTCGAAGCGCGGCGTCCGGAACGCGCGTCGGGCAGTCTGGTACCGCTCTTCATCCACCGGATCTAGGGCTCCGAGGGTGCTTGCTCGACGTCGTTCGAAGTACCAGTTCAGCTCGTCAAAGGTCGCCGGGCGAAGGGGCAGGCCGAGCTCCTGTTGCGCCACTTGCAGACACGCGCGATCCATGCCCGCCAGATGCGGAGGGAGAACCGCCAGGACCGTCCACGCCGGCAGGCGCCGGAGTAAGCCGGCGTGTCGTTGGAGGAAGACCCGGAACTCCTGCGGCGTGGGACCGACGGCCGGGAATACGAGGATGGCTCGCCCTTCGGGATGGAGACCAATCGGCAGCCTGTCGGGGAAGAGCCGCACGGTCTTGGTCGACTTGGTTCGAGAGGTCAAACGCGGCAGTTCTTCGGGGGCGACCCGGGTCAACGCCGCCATATGCGCGACCTTCTCGCCGGCCGTCGCCAGCCAGGGGATTTCGTGATGGTCGATGACGACATCCAGGACCATGAGTCGCTCAATAACGCGCGGCACCGGCATGGGGCGGCGCAGCGGGCTGTCGGTCTCCCCGACGGCCCGGTACAGGCCCTTGTGGTGCACGTGGTAGACGCGCGCGCGGTTGTGCACGCAGCCGCAGGGGGAGGCGTATCGGCGAGCCACAAGCCTGTGGAAGAACACACCCGTCTTGTGACCGTAGGCGATGCCGGCGAAGGTCGCGAATTGACGCGGCACGCACACGCCGGCGTACCGCATGACGGTCACCAGGAAGCGAGCCTGGCGGTCCTTGAAACCAAACTCGGAGACTGCCTTGACGGAGTCCTCGAGCGCGCTGCGGCAATCCACGTCACCCATGCTCACTCCCGAACGTGCGCGCCGCGGCCTCGGCGACGGTCGAAGCGCCATCAGTTGCATCACTTAGCCATGGTTTCGGTGTGGCCACTTTTGTGGCCGCTCGGCGGTGAAAGCGGGTCATTTGCGGCGACCGATGGCAGATCGCAGCGGAAGGCACGGCGAGGCTGAAGCCTCGCACTACGTACGACTTGAAGGGAATTGCCGCGAAGATGGTCGGGGCGCCGGGATTCGAACCCGGGGCCTCCTGCGCCCAAGGCAGGCGCGCTACCAGGCTGCGCTACGCCCCGACCGGGTGTGCGCGCGCACTCGATTGTCTCACAGAGTCCGGCCGGCCAGCACCACGCCCGCGAGACGCCCGGTTCGCCGGTCGGGGAGGCACACGGATATCGCGCGCCCGGAATACCGGGCAAGACGTCGGGGGGGGGCGCCGGGGCGCGGGAAGAACCGTCGCTCGGCGATAAGCCTGACGTGGCTATTTCGGCAGCTGCGACTGGTCGCTCGGCGGCTTCGAGTCCGCCTCCCTCATCGCGTCCTTGAAACCGCGAATCGCCTGGCCGAGGCCGCGGCCGACCTCCGGCAGCCTGTTGGGTCCAAACAGCAGCAGCACGATAAGGCCGATGACCAGAAGATGCATCGGCTGGAGAAGCCCTTCGCCCATGTGAGACAGCGCCTCCCGGCGCCGTGGGATACAAGATCAGAATAGCACTTCCGCGGCGCCGAAGATCGCCACTCGGTCGCCTACGTGGAGACCGTGAGGTAGCGGAACAGCTCGCGCGCGAGGGGACCGCGCATCTCGTGGTTGCCGCGCGCGTAGACGAGCGGCGTCGTGTGGCCGAGCGCCGCGGTAGTGGCAAGGGATACGGCTCGGTCTGCGCCCGGGCCGGCCCGGCCAGCGCAGCGACGAGGGCCAGGACCAGCAGGCACGAAGTCGGGAGGTGCAGGGCGCGCGAGTGGCGGCGCATCGGCATGGGCCTTCCTTCTATCACGATTCGGCGCCGGGCGCTGCGGGCACGTTCGCTGGATCTTTGCGCCCGGGGCGGGCATGATGGGAAAGGACGCGCCGTTGGAGGCGGCGCGCCGGAGGCCGAATGCGTGGATGGACTCCAGTGCTCTGGGCGCTCGGCTGCTCGCTGCTCGTCGCCGGCGGCGGTCAGGAGAGCCGTCCGCTGCCCGACCGGGAGACGTTTCTGGCCGAGACGCGCCGGCATCTCGACAGCGACGAGCAGCTCCAGAGCCGCTACACGTTCAAGGAACGGCGCACCGAGCTGCGCCAGGACGGCTCGGGCGCGTGGATGCCCAGGGAGACGAAGCTCTTCGAGGTGTACCCCTCGCCGGTGCCAGACCTGACCTACGACCGCCTCATCGAGCGCAACGGCGTGAAGGTCAGCGACCCCGCGCTGGCCGCGGCCGACCAGAAGCAGCTCGACGAGGTGGCCGATTTCCGGAAGAAGCTGCGCGGCGAATCGCCCGCCGACCGGGTCCGCCGGCTGGCGCGCCTGAAGCAGGCCGCCGACAAGGATCGGGCCATGGTGGCCGACGTCCTGTCGGTCCTCGACTTCAGCCTGGTGCGGCGCGAGATCGTCGAGGGCCGGTCGATGATCGTCGTGGCCTTCACGCCCAGGGACGACGCCCACCCGCGGACGCGCGAGGGGAAGGTCGTGCAGCACTTCACCGGCCTGGTGTGGGTGGACGAGGAGGCGCACCAGGTGGAGCGCGCCGAGGCGCGCGCGGTGGACACGATCTCGTTCGGCTGGGGCATCCTGGCGCGCTTCGACGAGGGCATGCGCGGCGAGTTCGTGCGGCGCAAGATCGCCGACGGCACGTGGCTGCCCGCCAGCGCGAGGCTCACCGGCGTGGGTCACCTGTTCTTCTTCAAGAAGATCGTGATCGGCTACGTCAACGAGTACTTCGACTACGAGAAGATCGATCCGAACGAACCGCCGCGCTTCATCGCGATCCCCGAGCTCACCCGAGGGCGCGGCCCGCATTCCGTGACCCGTATCCCGTAACCCGTCGCTCCTCACCCCCATGCGCATCGGCATCGACCTCGGCGGCACGAAGATCGAAGCGGTGGCGCTCGAGCGCAACCACCGGGAGGTCGCGCGGCTCCGCGTGCCCACGCCGCGCGACGACTACGACGCCACGATCGAGGCGATCGTCGGCCTGGTGCGCGAGATCGAGCGGACCACGGGGCGGCAGGGGAGCGTGGGTGTCGGCATCCCCGGCACGATCTCGCCGGCGACCGGCGTCGTGAAGAACGCCAACTCCACGTGGCTCAACGGGCGCGCGCTCGACTCCGACCTGTCGCTGCGCCTCGAGCGCCCGGTGCGCCTCGCCAACGACGCGAACTGCTTCACGCTGTCGGAGGCGACCGACGGCGCGGCGGCGGGGGCGCACGTGGTGTTCGGCGTGATCGTGGGAACGGGCACCGGCGGCGGCGTCGTCGTCGACGGCCGCGTGCTCGTGGGCCACAACGCGGTTGGCGGGGAATGGGGGCACAACCCGCTGCCGTGGCCGCGGCCGGGCGAGTGGCCGGGCGAGGCGTGCTACTGCGGCCGCTCGGGCTGCATCGAGACGTTCCTGTCGGGGCCCGGGCTCGCGCGCGACTACGCCGAGGCCGCCGGCCGCATCGTCCCGCCGGCCGACATCGTCGCCCTGGCCGAGCGCGGCGACGCCGAGGCGGCGGCCGCCCTGGCGCGCTACGAGGACCGGATGGCGCGCGCGCTGGCGACCATCATCAACGTCGTCGATCCGGACGTGATCGTGGTGGGCGGCGGCATGTCCAACGCCGACCGGATCTACGCGAACGTGCCCCGCCTGTGGGACCCGTTCGTGTTCTCCGACCGCGTGGACACGCGCCTGGTGCGCGCGCTGCACGGCGACGCGAGCGGCGTTCGCGGCGCCGCGTGGCTGTGGGAGGAGTAGTGCTGGCCTTCAGGCCAGCCCGACACGGCCGCTAGCCCGCCACCGTCCGCGCGAGCAGCTTCTTCCGGGCGTAGGGAATCAGCCCGCCGGCGTTCACGATCGCCTGCCGCGCCTCGGGCAGCGGCACGATCGGGAAGTGCAGGCCGGTGGTCCTGTTGACCACCTCGCTCGGTCCCACCTCCAGCTCGTCGCCCTCCGACGCCGCGATCGACGGGCAGATCACGGTGCGCAGCCCGAGGTTGATGGCGTTCTGCAGGAAGATCCGGGCGAACCCCTTCGCGACGACGACGAGCTCGTGCCCCTTGAGCGCCGAGGCGGCCTGCTCGCGCGACGAGCCGCACCCGAAGTTCTGCCCGGCGACGACGACCGAGCCGGGCGGGACGGCCTGCTGCGTCAGCCGCGCGTTGAACTCGGTGAGGTCGGCAAAGGCGAACTGCGGCGTTTCGGTCGGCAGCACGGTGGCCATGTAGCGGCCCGGGTAGATGGCGTCGGTCGAGATGTCATCGCCGAGAGCAAGGACGACGTTCGGCATGATCGGCTCCTTCTTCACCCGGGGCTCCGCCCCGGACCCCGGCTCGGCCGCTCGCGGGGGCCCCAACGCCCCGCGCCGCGGCCTCGCGGGCCGCGCTGTGCGCGGCCCGGGCCGTCCTACTTCCGCGGATCGCTGATGGTCCCGGTGAGGGCGCTGGCCGCCGCGACGGCGGGCGAGCACAGATAGACCTCGGCCTTCGGGTTGCCCATCCGGCCCAGGAAGTTGCGGTTGGTCGTCGACAGCGCCACCTCGCCGTCGCCCAGCGCGCCCTGGTGCACGCCCAGGCAGCAGCCGCAGCCCGGGTTCATGATCACGGCGCCCGCGTCGGCCAGCGCGGCGAGGTGCCCGCGGTCGAGCGCCTCGCGGTAGATCTTCCACGAGGCGGGGAACACTAGCATCCGGACGCCGTCGGCCACGCGCCGGCCCTTGAGGATCTCGGCGGCGATCGCCAGGTCCTCGAGGCGGCCGTTGGTGCACGAGCCGATGACGATCTGATCCACCTTCGTGCCGAGCGTGTCGGCGATGGGCGCGACGTTGTCCACCATGTGGGGCCGCGCGACGTGCGGCCCGAGCGACGCGGCGTCGATCTCGATCACCTGGTCGTACGTCGCGTCCGGGTCGGGCGCGACCGGGTCGAGCGCGTCGGTGACGCCCGCCTCCTCGCGCAGGTAGCGCACGGTCTCCTCGTCGGCCGGCACGATCCCGGCGGTGGCGCCCGCCTCCACGGCCATGTTGGAGATCGTGAGCCGCGACGAGGTCGGCATCGCCCGGATCCCGTCGCCGTGGAACTCGAGCACCTTAAAGTTGGCGCCCTCGGCGGTGATCCGGCCGATGAGGTGCAGGATGAGGTCCTTCGACTGGACGCGGGGCGGCAGCTGGCCGCGCACGACCACCTTGATGGTGGCCGGCACCTCGACGTTGAGCACCTTGCCGAGCGCCCACACCGCCGCCATCTCCGTAGCGCCGATGCCGAACGCGAACGCGCCGAGCGCCCCGTGCGTCGTCGTGTGGCTGTCGGTGCCCACCACCACGGCCCCCGGCCGGACATAGCCGTTCTCGGGCAGGATCTGGTGGCAGATGCCGCCCTGGTCGCCGCGGATGTCGTGGAACTTGGCGATGGCCTGCGCCCGGACGAACTCGCGGATGCGTTTCTGGTTCGTCGCCGTCTTCGCGCTTTCGGCCGGCACGCGGTGATCGAAGATGATGGCGATCCTGGCCGGGTCCCACACCCGCGGCTCGAGGCCGGTGCGCTGGTAGATCTCCAGGAACTGGTTGATGACGAGCGCGCCGTTCTCGTGCGACATGGCGAGATCGACGGCCGGCTCGACCACGTCCCCCACGGCCACCGTCGGGCGCGCGGACGCCCGTGCCAGGATCTTCTGAACGATCGTCTGACCCATGAACGGTCCCCTCCGAAACGGGCGGCGCGGCGCGCCACCCGGATCCTTAGACGATGCCCTCTTGCCGGAGGCGCGCGACGCGCTCCGGCGAATAGCCCAGCCCGCCCAGCACCTCGTCGGTGTCGGCCGACAGCCGCGGCGGCGGCGACTCGAGGCGGCCGGGCGTGCGCTCGAACTGCGCCGCCAGGTTGAAGAGCTTCAGGTCGCCGATGCCCGGCTCGGTCACGGCCTGGATCGAGCCGCGGTGCGCGATCTGCGCGGACGCGAGCGCGTCGCCGAGGCTCAGAATCTCGCCCGACGGCACGCCGCGCGCGTTGAGCGCCTCCACCCAGTGGGCCGTCGGCCGCTCGACGAGCTTCGCCTCGAGGAGCGGCGTGAGCGCCTTGCGGTTGGCCTTGCGCACGTCGCGCTTCTCGAAGCGCGGGTCGGTCTTGAGCTCGGGCAGCCCGACGACATCGCACACCGATTCCCACTGCGCCTGCTGGTTCGCGGCGATGTTGATGTGGCCGTCCTGTGTGGCGAACGTGCCCGACGGCGCGGCGGTGAAGTTGTCGTTGCCCATCGGCACGGGCGGCTTCCCGCCGATGAGCAGGTTCGCGGCCACCCAGCCCATGAGCGGCATGATTGAGTCGAGCAGGGCCACGTCGACGAACTGGCCCTCGCCGGTGCGCTCTCGGTGGAAGAGCGCCGCGGCGATCGCGAAGGCGGCGTTGAGGCCGCCCACCGTGTCGCACAACGGGAACCCGCACCGTAGCGGGTGCAGGCGCTCATCGCCGTTGACGTCCATCACGCCGCTCAGGCCCTGGATGATCTGGTCGTACGCCGGCTTGAAGGCGTCCGGCCCGGTCTGGCCGAACCCGGAGATCGCGCAGTAGATCAGCCGCGGGTTCGTGTCGCGGAGCGACGCGTACGACAGGCCGAGGCGCTCCATGACGCCCGGCCGGAAGTTCTCGACGACGACGTCGGCCGTTTTCGCGAGCGCGCGGAAGACGGCCTTGCCCTCGTCGGGCTTCAGGTTGAGCGTCACCGACTTCTTGTTGGCGTTCTGCGCGAGGAAGCTCGTGCCCATCAGCTGGTCGTTCAGCTGCGACACGTTGCCCAGCTTGCGCGCGAGATCGCCGCCGTCGGGGTTCTCGATCTTGATGACCTCGGCGCCGCCGAGGGCGAGGAACGAGGTCGCGAACGGCCCGGCGAGCACGTTCGTCATGTCGAGGACGCGAAGGCCTGAGAAGAGCGTCATGATCGAGCCGTCCGATCCGCGGCCGCCCAGGGCACAGGCCCCGTGCGGTGCACCGTGCCCGGCAGGGGGCGCCCGAAGAACCGCTCGGCGTCGTCGGCCACCGCCACGAGCCGGTCGAGCGCGATGTCCCGCCTGACGCCCATGAGCTGCAACGCGTGCACCCAGTCCTCGGTGGCGACGTTGCCGCCGGTGACGGCCGTGAACGGGCAGCCGCCCAGCCCCGCGAACGCGGTCTCGAAGGTGCGCACGCCCGCCTCGAACGCCGCGTAGCTGTTGGCGAGGCCCAGGCCGTAGGTGTCGTGCAGGTGGCACACGCGCTCGACGCCCGCGTCGAGCGCGCCCACGGCCTCGAAGAGCCGCCGGACCTGCGCCGGGTTCGCGTGGCCGGCCGTGTCGGCCAGGCTCACGGTACGCAGCCCCGCGTCGAGGAAGCGCCGGACGAGGTCGAGCACGCGCACCTCGGGAATCTCGCCCTCGAAGCCGCAGCCGAAGGCCGACTGCACCGACACCTGCACGCCCTTGCCCGCGTCCACCGCGCGCCGCGCCATGGCCAGGATGCGGCCGGCGGCCTCGGCTGTGCCCATGCCGGTGTTCTTCCGGCTGTGCGTGTCGCTCGCCGACACGCCCATGCAGAAGTACTCCACGCCGCAGCCCAGGCCGCGCTCGAGTCCCTTCTCGTTCAGCACCAGGCCCGACAGCACGACGCCGGAGGGCTTCCGTCCGGGCTCGGCCAGCGTGGCGAACAGCCGGTCGGTGTCGGCCATCTGCGGCACCTTCGTCGGGTGCACGAACGAGCCGACCTGGATCATGTCCACGCCCGACGCGGCGAGGCCGTCGAACCAGGCGAGCTTCTGCCCGGTCGGCACGACGGTCTCCTCGATCTGCAGGCCGTCGCGGAGGCCGACTTCGTGGATGATCACCTTGGACATACGGCATTCCCTCGCCGCGCCGGCCAATCACGCGCGCGCCGGGACCCCCAGCTTGTCGGCGACCGCGCGTGCCATGTCGAGCGTCGTGGCCGAGCCGCCCATGTCGTAGGTCCGCACGCGGCCCTCCTGGATCACGGCGCCCACCGCGGCCTCGACCTGCCCGGCCTTGTCGGCCTCGCCCAGCCAGTCGAGCATCATCTTGACGGCCATCAGCGTCGCGATCGGGTTCACCTTGTGCTGCCCGGCGTACTTGGGCGCCGACCCGTGGGTGGGCTCGAACACCGCCAGCCGCTCGCCGATGTTGCCCGAGCAGCCGAAGCCCAGCCCGCCGACCATCTGCGCGCACAGGTCCGAGACGATGTCGCCGTAGAGGTTCGGCGCCACCAGCACGTCGTAGTTGTTCGGGTTCTTCAGCAGCCACATCGTGATGGCATCGACGTTGGCGTCGTCCATCTCGATCGTGGGGAAGTCCCGGGCGACCTCGCGCGCGGTCTCGAGGAACAACCCGTCGGTCGCGCGCACCACGTTGGCCTTGTGGACGACGGTGACCTTCCGGCGGCGGTGCTTCTTCGCGAACTCGAACGCGGCACGGATGATGCGCTCGGAGCCGCGGCGCGTGTTCACCTTGCACGACACGGCGTAATCGTCGGCGCCCAGCTTCGCGAACGTGCCGAACGGCTTCGACAGCCGGCCCAGCACGTCGGAGAGCTCCGTGGGTACCGGCGAGAACTCGACGCCCGAGTAGAGATCCTCGGTGTTCTCGCGGAAGATGACCAGGTCGATCGGGTGCTTGTAGTTGAGCGGGTTGCCCGCGAACGAGCGGCACGGGCGCAGGCAGACGTAGAGGTCGAACTCCTGGCGCATGCGCACGATGGGCGAGCGGTAGACGAGCTTCCGGCCGCGCAGCGCGGGCGCCAGCTCGGCCTCGGCCGCCTTGTTCGGCTTCGACGTGATCGCGCCGAAGAGCGCCGCGTCGACCGTTCGCAGCAGATCCATCGTGCGGGGCGGCAGGGGGTCGCCTTCGGCGCGCCAGAACTCCCAGCCGATGTCACCGGGCACGTAGGCGGCGTCGAGCGCCAGCCGGTCGAGCACGATCTTCGCCGCGTCGAGCACGTCGACGCCAATCCCGTCGCCGGGCAGCCACCCAATCGTGTGCTTTGCCATGAACCACTCCAACTTCTCGTGGGGCTCCGCCCCACACCCCCGCCTCCGCCAAGGCTTCGGCGTGGCTCGCCGTAGCCTGGCCTGCCTCGTCCGGCCAGGCGAAGGCGGCCGGCTCGGTCGCTTGCGGGGACCCCTTCGCCCCGCGCCGCTCCCTCGCGGGCCGCGCCGTGCGCGGCTTTGGCAGTGGGGCTCCGCCCCCACCCCCGGGCCTTGCGCCCCGCGCGAAGGCGGCCACCGAGCCGCGTCGGCGAGTCCTGCGAAGGGCGAGCGCGAGCGGGAACGGGGGATCGACGCCGTTCCGAGTTGGGTGCCCGGACCGATCGGGCGCGAGCCGGGCGTCCAAGTGGGGATTCGCAGGCACACCCGACTCCCCTCAGGATACACCAGGGCGGGCACGGTTTCGGTCCCTGGCGGTGCGCCGGACGACGACCTGCCCGCGCCGGCGCGCGTGGCGTCGCGGTCCGGTTTTCCGGCGCCGTCCGTCCGCGGGCGGGCTGCCGGCACCAGCCCGGCCGGGCCGCGCCGGGCCGGCGAGTTGATGCGTCGCCGGCCGGGCGCGTGCGACGGACCGTCCACGGGTCAGGCAACATACTCAGGACAAATGACTTACCGAGTGGGTTGGGGCCGGGGCCTCGGTGGCGGCGCTCGCCGTCCGCCCGTCCGGCGCACCCTGGCAGCACGCTTGCGTGCGGACGACCATCGCGCATCCGGGTCGGCGGCACATTCGGCTGGAGGGGCCCCATGGCGACCGGCGAAGGCGTCCGCGAACGGACGAGAGACGAGGCGGCGGAAGAAGCACCGGCGGGTCTGCACGACGTTGGCGACGTCGTGCGGACGCTGCTCGATGCGTGCCCCGAGCCGGCCGTCGTGCTCGACCCGCCGCGCCAGATCGTGCTGGCCAACGACAAGCTGTCATCGCTCGCGGGCGAGCCGGCGGGCCCGATCGTCGGGCAGCGGCTCGGCGACCTGCTGGGCTGCGTGCACGCGCACGAGACCGAGGACGGGTGCGGCACCACGCCGTTCTGCGCCGTGTGCGGCGCGAACACCGCGGTCCTCGAGACGGCCGCGACCGGCCGGCAGGTGGTCAAGGACTACCGCGTCACGCGCGAGACGAGCGAGTCGACCGTGGCGCTGGACCTGCGCGTGTGGACTACGCCGTTCACCGTCGGGCCGCGCCGCTTCACGATCGTCGCGCTGCGCGACATGACCGACACGAACCGCCGAGCGGTGCTCGAGCGCGTCTTCTTCCACGACCTGCTGAACGCCGCCGGCGCGCTGCGCGGCTTCATGCAGTTGTGGCCGCACCTGACGCCGGCGCAGGCCGCCGAGGTCAGTCGGTCGGCCGCCCGGCTCGCCGGCCAGATCGTCGAGGAGATCGAGACCCAGCGCGATCTGGCGGCGGCCGAGCGGGGCGAGTTCGAGTCGCGGGCCGTCGACATCGACGTGGGCGGGCTTCTCGAGGACGTCTGCACGCTCTACGCGCATCACTCGGTGGCGCGGGCCCGGCGGATGGCTCCGCCGCGGTGCCCGGCCGGCGCGACCGCGCGCGCCGATCGGGTCCTGCTGGCGCGCATCATCGGCAACCTGCTGAAGAACGCGCTCGAGGCCTCGCCGGCCGGCGGCGAGGTCGCGGTGGCGTTCACGCCCGAGCCTGCGCCCACGTTCACCGTCCACAACGACGGCTGCATGGACGAGGCGGTCCGCCTCCAGATCTTCCAGCGCGCGTTCACCACCAAGGCCGGCTCGCGTCTCGCCGGCTCATCGACCCCACAGGCGAAGGGACGGATCGGTCATGGAGCACTTCTCGACGAAGCTCGGACTCGCGGTGTGCGCGGCGGGGGCGGCGGTGACGCTGGCGTGCGGGCAGGCGGCGCCACCGACGGCGGACGCCGGCGCATCCGCGGCGCAGGCGCCGGCCTCGCTCGCGCTCCCGGGCGAGACGCACCTCGCGAACGTGAAGCAGCTCACCTTCGGCGGCGAGAACGCGGAGGCCTACTTCTCGTTCGACGGCACGCACCTCATCTTCCAGTCGAAGCGCGACGGCGCGGCGTGCGATCAGATCTACACGATGACGATCGACGGGTCCGACGTGACGCGGGTGAGCACGGGGAAGGGCCGCACGACCTGCTCGTACTTCTACCCGGACGGCCGCAGCATCCTGTACGCGTCGACGCACGCGACCGGGGACGCCTGTCCGCCCGATCCCGACTTCTCGCGCGGGTACGTGTGGCCGATCTACGCCTCGTACGACATCTACCGCGCCGACCCGGACGGGTCGAACCTGCGCCCACTCACGACGACGCCGGGCTACGACGCCGAGGCGACGATCGGCCCCGACGGCCGCATCGTCTTCACGAGCGTGCGCGACGGCGACATGGAGATCTACTCGATGAACGGCGACGGCACGGACGTCCGGCGGCTGACCCACCGGCCTGGGCCCGACGGCGGCCCGTTCTTCTCGCGCGACGGCAAGCGAATCGTGTTCCGCGGGCACGAGCTTCAGCCGGGGCCGGAGATGGACGACTACCTGGGGCTGCTGAAGGAAGGGCTGTGGCGACCCGGCAAGCTGGAGATCTTCGTGATGAACGCCGACGGCAGCGACGTGCGCCAGGTGACCGACAACGGCGCGGCGAACTTCGCGCCCTACTTCACGCCCGACGGCACGCGCATTGTCTTCGCCTCGAACATGGACGATCCACAGCAGCGCAACTTCGACATCTACATGATCGGCGTCGACGGCACGGGCCTCGAGCGGATCACCTACAACGACACGTTCGACGGGTTCCCGATGTTCTCGCCCGACGGCACGAAGCTGGTGTTCGCCTCGAACCGGCACGACGCGAAGCCGGGCGAGACGAACGTCTTCATCGCGGACTGGGTGGAACGCTGAGGTGACACCGACGCGGCGGGTGGCGCCGGGCGGGGCGCCCCGCCCGCCGCGCAGGCGCCTCCCCCGTTGGGGTGCTGTTGGCGCCGAGGACGGGTGGGGCTGCCCGGCGACAGGACCCGCCGCGGCTCTTCAGCCCGGCCCTCTCAGGAAGGCCGCCAGCGCGCGAAACGCCTCGCCGCGATGGCTCACGGCGCGCTTCTCGTCGTCGTCGACCTCGCCGAGCGTGCGGGCGTAGCGCGGGTAGAAGAAGATCGGGTCGTAGCCGAAGCCGTGCGCGCCGCGCGGCTCGGGCGCAATCTCTCCTTCGACGGTGCCGCGGGCCTCGAAGAGCACGCGGGCGCCCCGCACGAGCGCGACGGTGCAGACGAAGCGGGCGGCGCTGCCCGCGACGCCGCGCGCCTTGAGCTCGGCGTAGATGCGCGCGAACTTCTCCGGGTAGCTCGAGCCGTTCCAGCGCGCCGACTGGATGCCCGGCGCGCCGCCGAGCGCGTCGATCTCGAGCCCCGAATCCTCCGCAACGGTCAGCAGCCCCGTGGCCTTCGCGTAGTAGCGCGCCTTCAGGCGGGCGTTCTCGGCGAAGGTCGCGCCGGTCTCCTGCGGCTCGTCCGGGGCCGCGATCTCGTCGAGCGCGACGAGGCGGTACGGTACGCCGGCGAGGATCGTGCGGATCTCGGCCAGCTTGCCGCGGTTGGTGGTGGCGACGAGCAGCGCGTCCACGTGTGTTCCATCTCGTAGGGGCGACCCGTCGGGTCGCCCTCAGCCGATCGTCAGGAAGTCGCCCACGATGCCCCGCTGGATGTCGACGAGGCGGCGGATGCCGGCCGTGGCGAGGCCGAGGAGGTCGTCGAGCGTCGAGCGGTCGAACGGCCGGCCCTCGGCGGTGCCCTGCACCTCGATGAACTGGCCGCGCCCGGTCTGCACCACGTTCATGTCCACCTCGGCGCGCGAGTCCTCGTCGTACGCGAGGTCGAGCAGGGGCGTGCCGTCGACGACGCCCACGCTGGTGGCGGCGACGTAGTCGTCGACCGGCATCTTCGGGAGCACGCCCTTCTCGCGCAGCTTCTGGAGCGCGAGGACGAGCGCCACGAAGCCGCCGGTGATCGACGCGGTGCGCGTCCCGCCGTCGGCCTGGATGACGTCGCAGTCGATCCAGATCGTCCGCTCGCCGAGCTCGGCGAGGCGGGTGACCGAGCGAAGCGACCGGCCGATCAGGCGCTGGATCTCCTGCGTGCGCCCGCCCACCTTGCCTTGCGATGCCTCGCGGGTCGTGCGGGTCGTGGTGGCGCGCGGCAGCATGCCGTACTCGCCCGTCACCCAGCCCTTGCCGGTGTTGCGCAGGAAGGGCGGGACGCGGTCCTCCACGCTCGCCGAGCAGACGACGCGCGTCTGTCCGACCTCGATGAGCACCGAGCCTTCGGCGTGCAGGAGGTAGTTCGGGGTGATCGTCGTCGGCCGGGCGTCGGCCGGGTCACGTCTGTCGATGCGCACCATGATGGTCCTGTCTAGCGTGGGGCTCCGCCCCACACCCGGCTCGGTCGCTTGCGGGGGCCCCGACGCCCCGCGCCGCTCCCTCGCGGGCCGCGCCGTGCGCGGCCTGCCGTGGTTGCGGGAACGTAGCGGTTTCATGCGCGTTCCAGCGAGCAAGCATGGCTAGTCTGTCCCTGGCACCGCGCCCGGCGGCTGCACCCACTGCAGGTTCTTGCGGAGCGGATGCCGCAGGTCGATGTGGCCGGCGAGCGTGTCCACCTCCTGGCCGTCCACCAGGATCTGCACGCCGGTGATGGCGGGCAGGTTCGTCGTGAGCGCGTCCACCACGGCGTAGACCGTGAAGAGCTCGGCGAGCGATCCGCCCATGTGGTTGGTCGAGACCTGGCGGCTGAGGTCCACGAACGCGTCGCCGCGGTCGGTGACGAAGACCGCGCGCAGCGTCGTGCCCGACGGGAACGCCGTGACGTACGGAGCCGGCGCGTCGCCGATCTGGGCCTCCATGATGCGCCGCGCCTGCTCGGCGGTGCCGTCGCCGTACGGAATCTCGCGCTCGACGCCCACGAGCCGCAGGCCGTCGGTCGAGACGTAGTAGAGCGTCGCCTTGATCTTGCGGGCTTCGGCCGGCGCCGTGGGCTTCTCGGGGGGCGGCGCCGGAGGCGGCGGCTGCGCGTACCACCGCGGCAGCGCGAAGAAGAGCAGCCACGCGGCGGCCATCGAGACCACCGCGATCGCCACGCTGGTGAGGACGTAGCGGCGCGTGGACGTCACGGCTGCCTCCCCGGCCGGCCGGCCGCCGCGGCGGTCGTGCGCAGGTAGTCGCGGAACCGCACCACGCTCTGCAGCAACGCCTCGACGACGGCGTTCTGGAACGGCTCGCTCGTGAGCACGCGCTCCTCGTCCGGGTTGGAGAGGAAGCCCATCTCGACCAGCACGGCGGGCATGTTCGCGCCGACCAGCACGCGGAAGGGGCCGCGCTCGAGGGCCCGCCGGCTCATCGGCACGCGCTGGCGCAGCTCGTCGGCGACCATGCCGGCCAGCGCAGCCGAGCGGTCGAGGTAGCGCGCCTGCGCCATCTCCCACGGGATGAGTTGGATCACGCGCGCGGTCCCGCCGAACACCGGCAGCGGCACGCCGTCGGCGCGCGAGGCCGCCTCGGCTTCCTGGCCGTAGCCCTCCAGGCTCAGGTAGAAGACCTCGGCCCCCGCCGTCGAGGCCCGCGGCGAAGCGTTGGCGTGCAGGCTGACGAACAGGTCGGCCTTGTTGTTGTTCGCCTGCGCCGCGCGCTCGTCGAGGCCCACGGTCTGGTCGCCGTCCCGCGTGAGCAGGGCGCGGATGCCGAGCCGGCCCTCGATGGCGCCCTTCAGGCGGCGCGCCACGGCGAGCGTCACGTCCTTCTCGAGCGTGCCGTTCGGCCCGCGGACGCCGGTTTCGGCGCCGCCGTGGCCCGGATCGATCACGATCGTCTGGATCGTCGCCGGCGGGCTCAGCTCGAAGAGCGGCGCGACCGGCGCCGGCGCGGCGGGCTGCGCCGGTTGTGCGGGCGCGGGCTGGGCCGGCGCGGCGCCAACCAGCTCGATCACGAAGCGCCCGACGCCCTCGCCGCCGGCGACGTCCGCCACCCGGTAGGACGCGAACGCCGGTCCGAGATCCACTGCGATCGACGGCGCGTTGTCCGCCGCCCGCACGCCGGCCACCAGCGGACCCGCGGGGATCGTTCCCAGGCGCGGGTCGATCGCGTCGGCGTCGAAGGCGACGACCAGCCGTCCCGACTCCTCGGTCACGTGATGTCCGGCCGCCGGGTCCACCTCGAAGGTCAGCCGCGCACGGCCGCCGCCCTCGTCGTCGAACCGCAGGGCGACGCGCGGCACCGTCAGGTCGCCCACGATGACGAGGCGCGACGACTTGCGCACCTCGACGCGGAGGCCCGACGCGGGGCCGATGGCGCGGCTCACCAGCTCGACCGGCACGAGCCACGTGCGGCCGTCGCGCACCGCGGGCGAGGGCAGCGAGATCAGGCGCCCGCCGACCGACGCGAGCGTCTGGCCGGCGGAGAGAACGATGGTCTGCCGCGTGGTCGAGATGGTGAGGCCGCCCGCCAGCGCGTCCTCGCGCACCGAGAGGTTGAAGATCGGGGCCAGCTCGTCGAGCGTGAACATGTCCTGGCCGTTCACGCGCCGGGCCACGAGCGGCCGGCGCCCTTCGCGCGAGAGCAGCGTGTAGGGCGGCGCGCCCTGAACCTGGACGGTCGGCTGGGCCCGCAATGCGACTGCGCCGCCGGCGGTCACCGCGGCCACGAGCGTCCCGGCGAGGCAGATCTTCGGAATCACGACCCCCCATGATAACCCGAGACCTCGGCGCCGACCCGCGGCCGGGCCGTCAGCGCGCGAAGTGCGCGACGAGCGCGGCCGAGGTGACCGTGTCCGCGCGCTTGAAGCCGGGCACCGGCTCGTTGAGGTAGTTCAGGGCGTAGGAGAGCTTGACCGAGAGCGATCCATTGAGGCCGACGACGACCGCCGCCGTGTTGGAAAAGCGCCAGTCGCGACCCTGCTGCAGGTTGGCGGTGAACGAGCCGTCGTTCTGCAGCTCGCTCGTCGGCGTGAGCTTCAGCTTGTAGACGAGCGTCAGCGTGCCCGTGGCGAACGACCGGTCGGGCTGCGCGAGACGGTTCTCGTGCGTGTAGCCGATGCCGGCGTCCACCTTCAGCTCGTGCGGCGCGGCGGTCACCGCGGTCCACGCCAGGCCCCCGTCCGCGCCCACGCGGTGCTCGATGCCCGCGAAGGTGTCGCGCAGGTAGGCCGTGTGGGCGAACGCGCCGAGCCGCGGGGTGAAGTCGTGCGACTGGCGCAGCTCGGCGGTGAACGACCGCGCGTTCTCGGTGCCGCCGGTCGTCGCCCGCACGAACGAGATCCGCAGGCGCGTGCGCCAGGGGTCCGGGCGCCAGGCCAGCTCGCCGCCGGCGCCGATCGTCTGGGTGCTGGTGTTGCCGCCGGTCCGGACGAACGACAGCCCGCTGCGGCCGCTCCAGCGCGGCGGGGGCGGCGCCACCTTCGTGTACTGCTGCTCGATTTTCGCTGTGGCGGGCCCGCTCTGTCGCAGCGCCAGGCGCCAGCCGCCGTCGCCACGCGTCCACACGTCGGTGATCACGCTGCGGATGACGGCGGGCTCGCACGACACGGGGTCGCGATTGGTGGTGAGCACGAAGGTCGCGACCTGCGTGTCGCCGAGGGCGCGGACCGCGAAGCCCTCGATGTCGGCGCGGTCGCCCCAGCAGAGCGACACGGCGTTGTCGAGCCAGGCGGCGCGGCCGACGTCGGGACTGGCGCGTAGGACGAAGTCGGGCGCCAGCAGCCCGTCGAGCGCGGCCCGGTCCTTGCGCAGGAGCCCCTGGACCAGCGCGTCCTCGAGCGCCCGGATCTCGGGCGCGTCGCCGGAGGCCTGGCGGGCCGCCGCCGGCGCGGCCGCCCACAGCAGGGCCAGGAGGACGAGGGCGGATCGAGCCGTCATGATCTCCGTACTCAACACGATGGCGCGACGGCCTGTCAAACCGCGCCGCTGCGTGCTCGTGTCCGCTGGCGGTGGACGCTGCGGGTTGCCCGCTGCGATCGGAGTCGACGTGGCGCGCGCCGCGGTCGAACGAGGGGAGGCCGCGACATCACGCTCGCGCGACGGGCCTCCGCGCTCGTCGTCTCGCTGGTGGAACGTGTCAGGATTCAGCGGCGCGGGCAGGAGTCGCCGCCGACGTCCGGGCTGAGCCAGTCCCTCGTGGGGTTCGTCGCACGCCTGGGGCCTGTCTCCAGGGCTGCGCAGTCCCGCTCGTTCGCCCAAGCCGAAAGGCTGGCTGGATCCGGAGGAAGACTCGCTCACCCGACTGTTTGGTCACCTCGACAGCACGACTCGTCAAAACCGGCGGCGCCTCGCACGTGTCTTCCCGGCGAGACGCTCACCTCGATGGCCCGGCTGTTGAACCAGGCGTCACCGTTTGGCGTCCAGGCGGCCAAAGGCCCGCGCCAGCATCAGCGCCACAAGGAGTCCGCCGAGCCCCACGATCGCCACCTCTCGTCCGCTCCGAACCGTGAAATCGCCGATCCGATAGACGAGGACATAGCCAACCGCGGCATTGAACGCGCCCCACAAGACGTTGACCACCGGAGGCGATTCGCCCCGGCCGGGCGGCGACGAGAAGGGGCTCGGGAACGGCCGGCCGGAGATGCCATTCACGAAGTGGGGCACCGCGTTCGCGAGAAACACGCCCCCGACGAAAAGCGCCAGATAGACATACCAGGCCACGGGCTTTCTCCTTTCGGGGGTGGCGACCGGGAACTCACATCACTGGAACAGCCGTCGGAAACTGCGTGCGCGCCGCCGGCTCGACATCAGGACTGGCCCATCTTGCGTCCGAGGCGCTTCGCCGCGTCACGCCGTCGCGGGCGTCCACCCCGCGTCCTCGACCGCGTTCCCGGAGGGCGCGGCTCCCTCGTCGCTCCAGCGATTGGCGATCACGCGCTTGCCGGTCACGCCGTCGGACTTCGGCGACGCGAGCCAGAGCAGAGGCGGCACCATGACCTCCGGTTGCAGCAACGCCGCGCGAAGCCGTTCCGACACGCTGTCGGGGATCATGCCTGTCGCCGTCGCGCCTCCCGGCAAGACCGCGTTGACCGTCACGCCCGTGCCCGCGAGGTCTTGGGCCCAGATGGCCGTCTCCGACTCGAGGGCCGCCTTTGAAGGCCCATAGGGCGAGAAGCCGGCGCGCCGCATTGTCTCCCGGTTCATCGACACGTTCACGATCCTGCCCCACCGCGCGCGCAGCATCGGTCCGAGGGCGGCTCGCGCCATCAGGAACGGGCCGTTGACGTTCGTGTCGATCACCATGCGGAACACGTCGGGACGGACTTCCCAGAAGCGCGTCGGCTCGGTGAGGAACCGCTCGCTCACGTACTTCATCCCGCGCCCCGCGTTGTTCACCAGAATGTCGAGCCGACCGAACCTCGAGAGGGTCGCCTCCACCACGCGTGCGCAGTCCTCCTCGCGTGTGACGTCGGCGGCGAGGGCGAGCATGCGTTCGGCGCCGCCCTCGGCGGCCACGGTCGCGATCTCCTGTGCCTCGCGCGCCGCCGTGATCACGACGCGACACCCCGGGCCGCGTCAATGATTTTGAGACAACCGGCTTCTGCATTTAGAGAAGCGACGCCACGCTGCTCGGGATCACGATTGCTCGATTCTCCACGATGACATTTAGCCGCTCGATCACCCCAGGCTGCGGGTCGTCCGGGGTGACGATCGCCGTTCCTGGGGCATCCTGGCGAGCCGTGTGTGTCGGCGCATTGATCCAAACGGTGTCCGGAAGCCTTTCGAGCTGCGGCGGCCCTTGGACGAAGCGCTCGGGATACGCCGCGTACGCCGCCAGGCGCGTGCGATGCCGGACCTCGAGGGTCGTCGCGGCGCGGCCGTGGTGCACATCGGCCGGCGTCAGGGACCGCAGGCCGCTGTGATGATGCGCGTCGTTGTACCACCCGAACAGGGCGTGGCAGATCGCGCGCGCATCTTGGATCGAGCCGAACCGGTCCGGAAACTCCGGCCGGTATTTGAACGTCCGGAATTGGGCTTCGGAAAACGGGTTGTCGTTGCTGACGCGAGGCCGCGAGTGGCTGGCCGAGATCCCGAGGTCGGCCAACAACTCGGCGACGACCTTGCTCCGCATGG
>JAHECP010000137.1 GCA_024641665.1 Acidobacteriota bacterium | reverse complement strand
TACTTCGAGCGGATGCGCAGCGGGCAGGGCGGCGAGCCGGCGGCCGGCGGCGCGGCACCCGCGGCCGCGGACGCCTCGCCGATCAACCGCGCGGGCGCGTCCACAATCGACCAGCTCTTCGCGCCGCTGCCGCGGCGCGAGACCCCCGGCCGTGTGTGGCTCTGGGTGGGCAACCAGCTCAAGTCCGTCCGCGTGCGCCTGGGCGTCTCGGACGGCACGAACACCGAGCTCATCAGCAACGAGCTGAAGCCCGACATGGACGTCGTGACCGGCATCCTGATCGACAGCGCGAGCCTGCCGGCCGGATCGCGTTCGGCGACGGGCAACCCGCTGATGCCGCAGCGCCGGGGCTTCCCGGGCCGATAACGTGGATCACCGCGACGATTTCGGAAGAGAGACGATGGCTGTCATTTCGGTGCGCGACCTGACGAAGACCTATCACGTGGGCGAAGTGGACGTCCGCGCCCTGCGCGGCGTGTCGCTCGAGGTGGAATCCGGCGAGTTCGTGGCCATCACGGGCCCGTCGGGGTCGGGCAAGTCCACGATGATGCACATCCTGGGCTGCCTCGATCGCCCCACGAGCGGGATGTACGAGCTCGACGGCCGCGACGTATCGAAGCTGTCGCGGGACGAGCTGGCGCGCATCCGCAACCGGAAGATCGGCTTCGTCTTCCAGGGGTTCAACCTGCTGCCGCGCACGACCGCGCTCGACAACGTCGAGCTGCCGCTGCTCTACAACGGGGCCAAGTCGCTGAAGACGTCGGAGCGGCATCGCCGCGCGATGGAGGTGCTCAAGGCGGTGGGACTCGAGGAGCGCTCGCACCACTTCCCCAACCAGCTGTCGGGCGGGCAGCAGCAGCGCGTCGCCATCGCGCGCGCGCTCATCACGAACCCGTCGATGGTGCTGGCCGACGAGCCCACGGGCAACCTCGACACGCGCACGAGCATCGAGGTGATGGACATCTTCCAGCGGCTGAACGACGAGCGCGGCATCACGATCCTCCTCATCACGCACGAGCACGACATCGCGGAGTACGCCCGGCGCCTCGTGGCGTTCCGCGACGGCCGGGTCCTCTCGGACCAGCAGATCGCCCGGCGGCGCAGCGCGGCCGACGAGCTGGCGGCCCTGCCGCCGGTCGACGCGGATCCGATTCAGGCAGGCTTGTCCGACCCGGGCCAGCCGCACCAGTAGCGAGGGCGTGCCATGTCCCTGTTCATGACGCTCCGGATTGCCGTGAAGGCGCTCAACCGGAACAAGATGCGCACCTCCCTCACGATGCTGGGCATGATCATCGGCGTCGGCGCCGTCATCGCGATGGTGGCGCTCGGCACCGGCGCGCAGTCCTCCATCGAGGAGCAGATCAAGTCGGCCGGCACCAACATGATCATGATCAACGCCGGCAACTTCACGCAGGGCGGCGTGCACATGGGCCAGGGCGCGTCCACGCGCCTCACCGAGGCCGACGCCCGGGCCGTGACCCAGATTCCCGGCGTGCAGTACGCGGCGGCAGGCGTCTCGACGCGCGCCCAGATCGTCGCCGGCAACCAGAACTGGTCGACCCGCGCCGAGGGCACCGACGTCACCCTGCCGCTCATCCGCGCCTGGCCCACCAAGTACGGCGCCTTCTTCACCCCGCAGGACGTGAGCAGCTCCGCCAAGGTCTGCGTGCTCGGCACGGTCGTGAGCGACACCCTGTTCGGCGAGAACGTGGACCCGACCGGGCAGATCGTCCGCATCAGCAACATCCCGTTCAAGGTGATCGGCGTGATGGCCAGCAAGGGCCAGACCTCGTACGGCCAGGACCAGGACGACACGCTCTTCATGCCCTACACGACCGTGCAGAAGAAGCTGCGGGGCATCACCTACATCAACAACATCACGGTCTCGGCCCTCAACGCCGACGCCATTCCCGCGGTGATGGACGCCATCACCGCCGAGCTGCGCGTCCAGCACAAGCTCATCCCCGGCGAGCCCGACGACTTCATGGTTCGCTCGCTCGAGGAGATGGCGAGCGTCCGCACCGAGTCCACCCGCACCATGACCATGCTGCTCGCCGCCATCGCCGGCGTGTCCCTGCTCGTCGGCGGCATCGGCATCATGAACATCATGCTCGTGTCGGTCACCGAGCGCACGCGTGAGATCGGTCTGCGCATGGCCGTGGGCGCGCGCGGCCGCGACGTGCTGTTCCAGTTCCTCGTGGAGGCCGTCCTCATCAGCCTCTTCGGCGGCCTGGTCGGTCTCGGCGTCGGCTACGGCGTCTCCGAGGGCGTCCGGCGTTTCCTCGAGTGGCCATCGGTCGTCCCCCCGCAGGCCATCGGCATGGCGTTCGGCTTCGCCGCCGCCACCGGCATCTTCTTCGGGTTCTATCCGGCGCGAAAGGCCGCCCAGCTCGACCCGATTGAAGCCCTCCGGTACGAATAGACGGCAACCTGTTCGGTGGATCGTTCTTGCCGGGCCGCGCGCCGCGGCCCGGTTTCGCGGTGTACGTAGACCGGGGAATCATCCCCGGTAACAAAGGAGTAACAGCATGAAGCGTGCGGTCACAACTCTGGCGGTCCTGACGTTCGCGCTCTCGGTCGCGCTGCTCGCCCAGGCGCCCAACTTCACCGGCACCTGGAAGCTCAACGCCGAGAAGAGCGAGATGGGCGGCGGCGGCGGCGGCCGCATGGGTGGCGGCATGATGGGCGAGATGGTCGTCAAGCAGACGGCCGGCGAGCTCTCGGTCACCCGCGGCGAGCAGACCTCGGTCTACAAGCTCGACGGCAGCGAGTCCACCAACGCCGGCATGCGCGGCGAGACCAAGTCGAAGGCCAAGGTCGAAGGCGCGACCATCGTCATCGACAGCACCTCCTCGTTCGAGGGGCCGAACGGCGCGATGACCATCACCAGCAAGGAAGTCTGGTCGATGGACGGCAGCAACCTGGTGGTCACGACCACCCGGACGACGCCCCGCGGCGAGCGCACCACGAAGATGGTCTACGACAAGCAGTAGAGGCCGGAGGCCAGGGGCCCAGGGACCAGGAACCGGGGACTGGGGACTGGGGACTGGGGGCTCAGAAGAGGAGCGAACGGCGTGGGACCGCTGCGGCGGTTCCGCGCCGTTTCCTTTTTCGGGGTCAGACGGTCGCGAGGCGGGCGAGGAGCTCGGCGACCGTCAGGCCCGTGACGGGGTCCCGCCACGCGGGCGCGACCTCGGCCAGCGGCGCGAGCACGAACCGGCGGGCCCGAAACCTCGGATGCGGCACGGTCAGTCCCGGCTCGTTGATGACCATCCCGCCGTACAGGATCAGGTCCAGGTCGAGCGTCCGCGGGGCGCCCGGCGCCGGCCGCTCCCGGCCGCGCTCGCGCTCGATCGCGAGCAGCTCGTCGAGCAGGGCCCGCGGCGCGAGGCTGGTGCGTCCGACCGCGGCCCCGTTGAGGAAACGGGGCTGCGGCCCGACGCCGACCGGTTCGGTGTCGATGAGGGTCGAACAGGTGAGGCCGGCGAGCGCGCCCGCCAGCCGCCGGCACGCGTAGGCCAAGTGCGCCTCGCGGTCGCCGAGGTTGCTCCCGAGCGCGACCGCGACGGGAACGGCTACTCCACCCACCGCTCGGACAGCACCCCGCCGCCCGTGGAGAGCCCGCCGGTCCGCCGGCCGAGGAGGTCGTCACGGCCCTCCCAGGCCTGCTGGAAGAACCGCCGGTGCTCCATCGTCTCGCCGAGCACGACCTGGCACATCTTGCGGTGCCGGGCGTGAGTGATCGCCGGCAGGCGGTCCTTCCAGCGGTCGATGAACGCGCCCGCCAGGTCCACGTCCTCGCGGAAGAGCGCCTTGAGCGCCGGGCTGCCGCGACCCTGCAGCCGGACCTCCGGCAGCGCCACCTCGGGCGGCGTGCCGCCGAGGTCGACGATGGCGGCGCGCAGCCAGCTCAGGTGCATGTCCTCGCGCGCGATGACGTACTGGTAGGTGTTGTTGACGTTGTAGTCGTCCACCAGGCACGCCGCGGCGACGTGCCGCTGCCTGAGCGCGAGCTTCTCCTGATAGAACGATTCGAGCAGGGAGCGCAGCTCGTCGGGTTTCACGCGCTCTGCTTCTCCTTGCAGGTGATGCACACCCGCGTCCACGGGATGGCGTTCAGGCGGGCGGCGGCGATCTCCTCGCCGCAGTCCCGGCAGACGCCGTAGGTGCCCTGCTCCATCCGCCACAGGGCTTCCTCGATAGCCTGAAGGATCTTGGCGTCGGTCTGTTTCAGCTTGAGCTGGATGTGGACTTCGTTGTTGCCGCTCGCCTGATCCGCCAGATCCCCCTGCCGGCTGTTGTTGTCCATCGAGGTCTGGAGCGGCTTGATGCCGCCGCCGGTGGCGAGAATCTCGCCCCGCTTGCGGAGAAGCGCGTCCTTGTAGACCGAGAACTCCATCGCCAGTCTCTCCCCTTCCGCCGTTGATGGCGTTGCCAGCCGTCCATTGTAGCATGCCCGGCCGGCCGCCCCGGCCGGGGTCAATCGCCGCCGATGAGGTTGCCCAGCTTGCCCAGGGCGCCGCCCAAATCCCGCTTCACCTCGCCCTGGTCGGACTTGTAGGCGCCGTGGATCCGGTCGGCCAGCCGCGAGAACGGCAGCGTCTGCAGCCAGACCCGGCCCGGCCCCGTCATCACCGCGAGAAACAGCCCCTCGCCGCCGAACAGGCTCGTCTTGATGCCGCCCACGCGGACGATGTCGTAGTCCACGGTGGGGTCGAAGGCGACCAGGCAGCCCGTGTCCACCTTGAGCTTCTCGCCGGCCGCCAGCTCGAACGGCACGATGGTCCCGCCCGCGTGCCCGAACACCGTGCCGGTGCCGTGCAGCTTCTCCAGGATGAAGCCCTCGCCGCCGAAGAAGCCCGCCCCGAGGCGCTTGGTGAACGCGATGTCGACGTCGATGTCGCCGATCGCGCACAGGAAGGCGTCCTTCTGGCAGAGCAGCGCCTGGCCGTTGAGCGGCACGCTGATAATCTTGCCCGGGTAGGGGCCGGCGAACGCGACGCGCCCCTGGGGCGCCGCGCACGTGAAGAAGGTGAGGAAGAAGCTCTCGCCGGCCAGCAGTTTGCGCTTGAGGCCGCCGAGCAGGCCGCCCGTCATCTTCGCGTCCATAGGATTCGCATTCCCGGGTTGGAGGTTGACATTCGCGCGTCGCGGGCCCCGAGTCGCGGGCCGCGCGACGCGCCGCGCGCGTCATTCTACCCCCTACTCCGCCCGGAGGGTGGCGAGCGGCTTGCGCCTCAGGACGTCCAGGCTGGCGAGGACGCCCACCGCGCCCACCAGCGCGCCGCAGGCCACCGTGCCGCCGAGCGTCAGCGCGGCGGCGGGCCGCCAGGGAATGTCGAGCAGGTAGTGCGCGACGGCCCAGCCGAGGCCGAGCGCGCCGGCGCCACCGACCAGGCCGGCGACGAGCCCCAGCAGCGAGTACTCGAGCGCGAGCATCGTCGCGATCATGCGGGTGGTGGCCCCGAGCGTGCGCAGGACGGCCGCCTCGTAGACGCGCTGGAACTTCGTCATCGCGACCGCGCCCACCAGGATGAGCAGGCCGCTCGCGAGGGCGATCGTGCCCACGATGGACACGGCCAGCGTGACCGCGTCCACCACCGATCGGACCCGGGCCAGGATCTCGCGGATGTCGATGGCCGACACGTTGGGGAACGCCACGACGACGTCGTGCTGCAGCCGCGCCCGGGCGGCCGGGTCCGACGAGACGCGGAGGGGAGCGATGAAGGTGTGCGGCGCGCGGTCGAGCGGCCCCGGGCGGAAGACGAACATGAACCCGCCGTGGGTCGAGTCCTCCCAGTCCACCTCGCGCACGCTCGTGACCCGGGCCTCGACGGATCGGCCGGCGATGTCGAAGCGCAGGCGGTCGCCGAGCTGGATGCCGGCGCGCGCGCGCAGGCCCTGCTCGATCGAGACCTCGCCCGCCGCCGACGCGTCCGGCGGACCGGCGCCCCACCACGCGCCGGCGATCAGCCGCTCGTTGGGCGCGAGGCGGTCGCGCCAGGTGACCACGAACTCGCGCCCCAGCGAGCCGCGTCCGCGCACGTCCTCCACGCCGTCGAGCGACAGCGTCCGGCCCTGGACGCCGGTGACGCGCGCGCGCAGCACGGGAATGAACGCCGGCGTGTTCTCGACGGCGGGACTCCGCGACACGAGCGCGCGCACGCCCTCGACCTGATCGGGCTGGACGTCGATCAGGAAGAGATCCGGCGCGCCGCTCCGGAGCTGCACCGAGATCTCGGAGAGCAGGTTGCCCTCGAGACCGCGCGCCGCGAGGATGAAGAAGCTGCCGAGGCCGACGGCCAGCAGGATCACCCGCGTCTGGTTGCCCGGCCGCCGCAGGCCCAGCACGGCGTGGCGCAGCGGGAACGACGACCCGCGCGCCAGCGGTGCGACGGCGCGCACGACGCCGGCGCCCATCGCGTGCAGCACGGCGGCCATCACGGCGAAGCCGCCGCACACGAACAGCCCGACCTTCAGCGAGCCCGCCTGCCAGCCGGCGGTGGCCACCAGGCCGCCGGCGACGAGCGCGAGCGCCAGGACATCGAGCCGGTCCAGCCCCGACGGCGCCGCCCCGCCTCGTCCCCGCTCGGCGTCCTGGCGCAGCAGCCAGAGCGGCCGCACGTGCCGCGCCTCGAGCAGCGGGACGCAGGCGAACAGCATCGACACGAGCAGGCCGACCCCGAGCCCCTGCAGCGTGGCGCCCGGGGTCAGGCCCACCCGGCCGGCCCCGAGCGCGTCGGTGACCGACGCGGGAATCCACCGCACGGCGACCCAGGCGATGGCCGCCCCGAGCGCGCTGCCGGCGAGGCCGAGCGCCAGGACCTGCACGAGATAGATGGCGAGCACCTGCCGCGTGGTGCAGCCCAGGCACTTCAGCACCGCGATCGTCTTCATCTTCTGACGCATGAACACGCGCGTCACGCTCCAGACGCCGATGCCGCCGAGGACGACCACCACGAACCCGATCAGGCTCAGGTAGTTCTCGGCGCGCTGGAGGTCCTCGCCGATGCGATCGCCCGTCGCGCGGTACGATCGCACGGTGACGAGCTCGCCGCGCAGGTCGGCCTTCAGGTCGCGGACGAGCGGGGCAATCCCGCGCTCGGGCACGCGCAGCAGCAGGCGGTAGGTGGCGCGGCTGCCGAAGGTCAGCAGCCCCGTGTCCAGCAGGTCGCCGTGGTCCACGACGACGCGCGGGCCCAGGCTGAACCCGCTTACCTGCCCTCCCGGCTCGCTCTCGATCACGCCGCGGATGGTGAAGGTGCGACGGCCGAGCACGAGGCGGTCGCCGACCTTCACCCCCAGCTCGGGCAGCAGCTCCGGGCGCACGAGCGCGCCGCCGCCCGCGACGAGCGCGTGCGTGTAGGCGCGACCGTCCGCGAGGGTGATCGTGCCGTAGAAGGGATAGCCCGCCTGGACGCCGCGCAGCTCGACCATGCGCGCGACCTCGCGGCCGTCGGCCGGACGGGCCAGCGTCGCCGTGTCGATCGTCTCGGTGCGGCCGCCGACGCCCGCCTGGGCGAGCCGCCGGTCCACGCGCGCGCGCACGGCCCCGCTCCACGGACGGGTGGTCCGCAGCGAGACGTCGGCCGCGAGGATCGCGCGCGCCTCGCCGGTGAGCGCGGTGCGCGCCGTCTGGACGACCGAGCGGATCGCGATGATGGCGCCGACGCCCACCGCCACGCACACGAAGAAGAACACCAGACGCGTCCACGCGGCCCGGATCTCGCGCGCCGCCATCTTCAGGACGAACGTCATGGCGCGCCGTCCTCGATCCGGCCGTCGCGCAGCCGCACCACGACGTCGGCCTGGCTGGCCAGGTCGGGGTCGTGCGTCACCAGCACGAGCGTCGTCCGGCGGCGCCGGTTGACGGCGAGCAGGATCTCGATGATGTGACGGCCCGTCGCCGAGTCGAGGTTGCCCGTGGGCTCGTCGGCGAGCACGAGCGCCGGGTCGTTCGCCAGCGCGCGGGCGATCGCGACGCGCTGCTGCTCGCCCCCGGAGAGCTGCGCCGGGTAGTGATCGAGCCGGTCGGACAGGCCCACGTCGGCCAGCAGCGCCCGCGCCCTGGCCGACGGGCCCGGCGCGCCGGCAATCTCGAGCGGCACGAGCACGTTCTCGAGCGCCGTGAGCGACGGGATCAGGTGGAAGAACTGGAAGACGAACCCGATGCGCCGGCCGCGCAGCGTCGCCAGCGCGTCCTCGTCGAGCGCGGTGATGTCCACCCCGTCCACCACGATGCGCCCGGAGGTCGGCGCGTCGAGGCCGGCGATGAGACCGAGCAGCGTGGACTTGCCGCTGCCCGACGGCCCGACGATCGCCAGGCACTGCCCGGCGGGCACCTCCAGGTCGAGCGGGTGCAGGATGGTGAGCGCGCGCGTGCCGCTCTGGACCGTTTTCGAGACGCCCTCGAGCCGGATCATCGTTCCGTGACGTTGTCGACCATGGGCTGCAGCACCCGCCACACCGTGTCGGCTACGATCTGCGCGCCCTCGGCGTTGGGGTGGATGCCGTCGGCCTGGTTCAGATCGGGATAGCCCGCCACGCCGGCGAGGAGGAACGGCAGCAGCGTGACGTGGTGCTCGCGCGCCAGCTCCGGGTAGACCTGCCGGAACCGGGCCGCGTACTGCTGGCCGAAGTTGGGCGGCGCCTCCATGCCGGCCAGGAGCACCGCGACGCCGCGCGCCTGCGCCCGCTCGATGATCCCGGCCAGGTTCTGCTTCATCGCGTCGATCGAGAGCCCGCGCAGCGCGTCGTTCCCGCCGAGCGCGACGACGAGGATGCGCACCTGGTCGTCGAGGACCCAGTCGAGCCGGCGAAGCCCGCCGGCCGTCGTGTCGCCCGACACGCCCGCGTTCACCACCTCCACGTCGTAGCCCAGCTGGTCGAGGCGCTGCTGGACGAGCGCGGGGTACGCCTGGGACTGGAGCAGCCCCAGCCCCGCGGTGAGGCTGTCGCCCAGCATCACGATCTTCGGCCGCGCCGGTGCGGCCGTGTCGAACGGCCCGGGCCGCGAGGTCGCCGGCGCCTGTCGGGGGCCGCCGCTGCCGCCGCCGCACGCCGCCAGGGTCGCCAGCAGCACGGGACCCAGCCATCGCCCCGGCCGCGCGCGTGTCGCCCGCTTCGTCATGAGGGATCCTCGGTGGAGGCCCGCAGGGCTCCGCTCCTTCCATTCTACGTTGGACGCTCCATCGCGGCCCGTGTACTATGGTGCGCTGGCCGGCTGCGGCCGGCCGTCTACCGCCTTCCCGCGAGGTCCCCTCATGCGTACCGCACTCATCATCACGTGGCTCGTCCTGACCGCGGCGCCGGCGGCCCCCGCCCCGCCGGCCGCCCCCATGGACTACCCGACCGACCGCGTCCTGACGCTGCGCGAGCAGAACGCGATCGTGCGCGGCTGGAAGGAGAAGCGCTTCGACACGCTCCTTCCCGGCCTGATGCGCCGCGAGGGCATCGACATGTGGATCGTCGTCTCGCGCGAGTACAACGACGACCCGGTGTTCGCCTCGATGGTGGCGCCGACGACCTTCGCCTCGCGCCGCCGCACCATCCTGGTGTTCCACGACCGCGGGCCCGAGCAGGGCCTCGAGCGCCTGTCGGTCGGCCGCTTCGGCTATGACGGCCTGTTCACCGTCGCCCCCACGGCGGACAACGCCCAGTGGGAGGGCCTGCGGGCGCTCGTCGCGGCGCGCGATCCCAAGGTGATCGGCATCGACACGTCCGAGGCCTGGGCGTTCGGCGACGGCCTGACGGCGACCGAGAAGGACAACCTGGTGAAGGCGCTCGGACCCAAATACGCCGCGCGCATGACGTCCGCCGAGCGGCTCGCGATCGGCTGGCTCGAGGTGAAGCTGCCGGAGGAGACCGAGGCCTACCGCCACGTGATGACCGTGGCGCACCGGATCATCGCCGAGGCGTTCTCCGACAAGGTGATCACGCCGGGCGTCACGACGACCGAGGACGTCGCCTGGTGGATGCGGCAGCAGGTGGCCACCCTCGGCCTGGGCGAGTGGTTCCAGCCCTCGGTGGACATCCAGCGGAAGGGCGGGCTGCCGAAGGAGACGCCGCCCGAGGGGCACGTCATCCAGCCGGGCGACGTGCTGCATTGCGACTTCGGCCTGGTCTATCTGGGGTTCACCACCGACACGCAGCACATGGCCTACGTGCTCCGCCCGGGCGAGACGGACGTCCCGGCGGGGCTCGAGGCCGGCCTCGCCGCGGCGAACCGGCTGCAGGACATCACGATGCGGCACGCCACGATCGGCGCGACGGGCAACCAGGCGCTCGCGGCGGCGCTCGCCGAGGCCAGGGCCGAGGGGATCACGCCCTCGATCTACTGCCATCCGGTCGGCTACCACGGCCACGCCGCCGGCCCGCTCATCGGCATGACCGACTACCAGCAGGGCGTGCCCGTCCGGGGCGACGCCGTCTTCCGGCCGAACACGTGGCATTCGATCGAGCTGAACGTCACCGCCGACGTCCCCGAATGGGACGGGCAGCCGGTGCGCTTCATGCTCGAGGAAGACGCGGGGCTGTTCGACCAGGGGTGGAGCTGGATCGACGGACGGAGGGAGCGCTACTACCTGATCAAATAGGCGCGACGGTCGACGGGTCCGTCAGAGCTTCGCCAGCTGCTCTTCGATCGCCGACAGGGCCTGCTCGAGCATCTCGCGGTGCGCCGGCACGTGCGCCGTTTCGAGGTCGCCGCGCGCGCGGGCGCGCGCGAGCTCGAGGGTTCGCCGCCGCGTCCGTATCTCGGGTGATTCCTGCCCCGGCTCCTCGCCGGCCGGCCGCGGCCGGCGGGCGTCCTCCTGCTGCGCCTCCACGGATTTGCTTTCCCACCCTCGCGCCACCTGATGGCCTCCTTTCTTTCGAGTATACGCCCGCAACGCGCCCCGCGGCGCGCGCGCGGGCGGCGCCCGGGCCGTCCGGCCCCATGGTATGGTTCGCGTCAACCCTTTCCGCGCGCCCGTACATCCAAGGAGGGTGACGGAAAGGAGCGGCTCACGCGGGTGACCGGCACGGACTGGGTCGTTGACGAGCCTGGATCGTTTGCAGACGTGCGACCGCGGCTTCCGGAGGCGGCGCGCCGGATGGTGACCGGCGGCGGGCCGGCGCTTCGGACCGTGTCCACGGGCGACCGCGACGACGCCGCGCGGGCCGCGAGAGGCGACGTGCGGGCCTTCGAGCGCCTCTATCGCGCCCACCTGCCGAAGATCCACGGCCTCGTCTGCCGGATGACGGGCGGCGTCGACGCCGACGACCTCACCCAGGACGTGTTCGTGCGGGCCTGGACCAAGCTCGCGAGCTTCCGCGGCGACGCGGCGTTCGGCACGTGGCTCCATCGGCTGGCCGTGAACGTCGTGGTGGAGCGCTTCCGGACGACCGCGGCCCGGCGCCGGCGGCTCGAACAGGTGGAGCCGTTTCCGGCGGACCTGTCGGTGCCCGCCGGCCGCCCCGAGACGCGCCTCGATTTCGAAGCGGCGCTCCTCCGGCTGCCCCCGGGCGCCCGCGAGGTGTTCGTGCTCCACGACGTCGAGGGCTACAAGCACGGCGAGATCGGCGAGCTGCTGCAGGTGTCGGTCGGCACCTCGAAGGCACAGCTTCACCGCGCGCGCATGATACTCAGGCGGCATCTCGACGCGCGGCGCCACACGCAAGGATGACGACGGCCATGGACGATCACTGGACGGCACGGTTGTCCGAGTATCTCGACGACGAGCTCGCGCCCGGCGAGCGGCCGGAGGCCGAGGCGCACCTCGCCGCCTGCGCCGCCTGCCGCGAGACGCTCGACGAGCTCCGCCGCGTCGTCGCCCGCGCGCACGCGCTCGCCGACGCCGGCCCGGACGCGGATCTCTGGCCCGGGGTGGCCGCCCGCCTGGCGCCGGCGCCGACCCGCGCGTCCGTCTGGCACCGGCGGGTCACCTTCACGCTGCCCCAGGCGATGGCAGCCGGCCTCGCGCTCGTGCTGCTCTCGGCCGCCTCCGTCTGGTTCGCCCGGGTCGAACGCCGCCCGCCCGTGGCGGCGCCGGCCGCGGTCCCGGCCGCGCCCGCGGTGTCGCGGGCGAACTTCGCCGACGAGTCGTACGACCGGGCCGTCTCCGATCTCGAGCGGGCCCTGACGGACGGCCGGGACCGGCTGGACCCGCAGACCTACGGGGTGATCGAGCGCAACCTGAAGACGATCGACCGGGCCATCACCGAGGCGCGGCAGGCGCTCGAGGCCGACCCGGGCAACGTGTACCTGAACAACCACCTCGCGTCGGCGAGGAAGAAGAAGCTGATGCTGCTGCGCAGCGCCACGGCGCTCGCGCACTCGGAGGGGTGAACGGCTCATCGAGGAGGAACGGGCACATGGTGGCAGTCACCGCAACGATCGTGACCGCGCTGGCGCTGGCCCAGGCGCCGGCTCCGGCGCAGGCCCAGGCGCCGCCGGCCAAGGCGGTCGTCCAGCAGGAGCAGGGCCCGCCGCAGACCGACCAGACCGTGGACGTGACCCGCGGCACGCGGTTGTCGCTCCGCGATTTCGGGGGCGAGGTCGTGGTCCGCACGTGGGACCGGAACGCCGTCCGGGTCCAGGCGTGGCACTCGCGCATGACCCGGATCGAGGTCCGCAACGACGACTCACAGCTGAAGATCGCGCCGGCGCGCGATGCCGGCGCCGCGACCTCGATCGACTACGACATCACGGCGCCGGCGTGGCTGCCGGTGCGGCTGACGGGCACGTATATCTTCGTCTCGATCGACGGGCTGCAGGGCGAGATCACCGTCGAGACGGTCCGCGGCGACGTCACCGTCAAGGGCGGCGGCGGCCCGATGTCGCTGAAGTCGATCGAGGGCGACGTGACCGTCGAGGGGGCGACGGCGCGGGTCGACGCGCGGTCGGTCGACGGCAGCGTCGCCGTGTCGGGCGCGAAGGGCGAGGTGATCGTCGAGACGACCGACGGGGGCATCTGGCTGACCGGCATGGCCGCCACGAACCTCGACGCGTCCACGGTCGACGGCGACATCGTCTACGACGGGTCGTTCGCCAGCACGGGGCAGTACCGGCTCACCACGCACGACGGCAACGTGTACGTGCGGCTGCCGGCGAACCCGAACGTGGCGGTCGCGGTCCGGACCTACGAGGGCAAGCTGGAATCCAGCTTTCCGGTGCAGATTCCGGGAGACTACCGCCAGGGCCGGCGCCTGACCTTCACGCTCGGCAGCGGCGGCGCGGAGCTCGACATCGAGGCGTTCGAGGGGCGCATCCGGCTGCTGAAGCCGTCCGAGACGCTGCCAGCTAAGCCGCGACGCGAGCGCTGACGCCCGGGTCACCTGACGCCGATGGCGCGCCAGCCGTCGCGAACGAGCGCCGAGCGCAGCAGGCCCGTGCGGACGAGCAGCTCCCGGGGATCCGCGGCCCGCTCGACGCGCTGGCGGCCGTCGGGATAGGTGACGACGAGCTCGAAGTCCGTGCCGGCGACGTGGTGACGAATCTCGTAACGAAGACGGTCCCGCTCTCGTTCGAAGAACCAGATCATCTCGCCTGAGATATCGGACGCTCGCGCGCGGCCTGCAGGGCCGGCCGTGGTAAGCTCCCCGCGGTGAGTTTCCGCCGCGAGCTGGGTCTCTTCGACGCCACCATGGTCGTCGTCGGCGCCATCATCGGCGCCGGCATCTTCATCAACCCCTCCATCGTCGCGAGGCGGCTGTCGGGCGGCGGCGAGGTGCTGGCGGCGTGGGTGGCCGGCGGCCTGATCGCGCTGGCGGGCGCGTTCGCGTACGCGGAGCTCGGCGCCATCCGGCCCAAAGTCGGCGGCCAGTACGCCTACCTGCGCGAGGCCTACCATCCGCTGGTCGGGTTCCTGTACGGCTGGGCGCTCCTGACGACGATCGAGACCGGGGCGATGGCGGCGGTGGCCATCACCTTCGCCGAGTACACGCTGCGGCTGGTCGGCCGCGCCGGCGTGGGCCCGACGCCGCTGGCCGTCCTGGCCATCCTCGTCGTGTCGGTGGTGAACTACCTGGGTGTGAAGCCGGGCAGCCGCCTGCTGAACCTGTTCGTCGTGCTGAAGGTGCTGGCGATTGGCGTGCTGATCGTGGCGGCCTTCTTCCTGCCGGGCTCGGCGCCGGCGGCGGCCGCGCCCGCCCGGGACATCGGGGCCCTTCCGATCGCGTTCGGCTCGGCGCTCGTGCCGATCCTGTTCGCGTATGGCGGCTGGCAGAACCTGAACTACGTCGCCGAAGAGATCCGGGAGCCGCAGCGCAACCTGCCGCTCAGCCTCCTGCTCGGCACGAGCCTGGTGGTGGCCGTGTACGTGCTGGTCAACGTGGCGTACCTCCGGGCGCTCGGGGCCGACGGGCTCGCCGCCACCCTGACGCCGGCGGCCGACGCCGCGGGGCGGTTCCTGGGCGGGTTCGGCGACCGGTTCGTGGCCGCGGCGATTGCCGTCTCGACGTTCGGCTTTCTCGACCTCGCCGTGCTCGCGCCGACCCGCGTCTACTACGCGATGGCGGCCGACGGCCTGTTCCCCCGCGCGGTGGCCCGGCTGCACCCGCGCTTCCAGACGCCGTCGCTCGCCATCGTGATCCAGTCGACCTGGGCGGTTGCGCTGGTGTTCACCGGCACCTACGGCGACCTGCTGGACTCGGTGGTGTTCGCCGACTGGATCTTCTTCGGCTTGAGCGTCGCCAGCCTGTTCGTGTTCCGGCGCCGGGAGCCGGTGGCCGGGCGGCCCGCCGGCACGTTCAGCGCGTCGGGCTACCCGCTGGCGCCCGGGTTCTTCGTGCTGGTGGCCGCGGGCGTCGTCGCCAGCGTCGTCATCGGCGCGCCCGGACGCTCCGCGATGGGCGCGCTCGTCCTGCTCGTCGGCGTCCCGGTCTACTATTGGTTTTCGCGCAGGTGACACGGGTCAGGGATCAGGGGTCAGGGGTCAGGGATCAGGGGCATAGGCGTTAACTTAACAGCCACCGGCGCAGCAGGCCGGCGAGTGAGACGCCCTGCACCGGACGTTGGCGGCGCGCATCATTGAGGTCAAGACTCAGTTCACCACGTGCGGTT
>JAHECP010000136.1 GCA_024641665.1 Acidobacteriota bacterium | reverse complement strand
GCGCCGCAGGCGAGGCCCGTGCCCGGCGGGGGCCGCGCGCGCGGCATCCGCGCCCGCACCGGGGTGAACAACGACCCGGAGAAGCAGCCCGACCCGAAGTTGCGCGAGCCCGACTCGCAGCCCTCGACGCCCGGCCCGCGCGAGGAGGTCTACTGCACGAAGGTCGGCGCCACCCATCCCGACGAGATGTACATCGTCGGCGGGCACATGGACGGCATCGGCTGGGGCGAGGCGGCCAACGACGACGGGTCGGGCGCGGCGCTGGTGATGGAGCTGGCGCGGGTGCTGAGCGCCCCGGACGTGCGCACGGAGCGGTCGATCCGCTTCATCCTCTGGAACAACGAGGAGACCGGCCTGAACGGCAGCCGCGCGTACGTCGAGCAGCGAAAGGATCTCCAGGGGAAGGAGGACCCGCCCGGGTCGGGCCGCTATCCCGAGCCGAAGTGGCTCGGCATGATCCAGCACGACATGATGCTGTTCGACCACGGCATGCCGCGCGCCGACGGCACGCTCGGCCCGGAGCAGCGGCCCGAGGCCGACGTCAACATCGAGTTCCAGTCGCGCGCGAGGCTCGCCGCCGAGGCGCAGGCGCTCGCGTGGACGTTCTACCGGGCGAACGAGAAGTACGCCACGGACTACCCCGCCGCCGTCGGGCCGCACATGACGAACACCGACTCGACGCCGTTCATGGATCTGACGCCGTCGATCAGCCTGCGCGAGAACGAGCGCGGCGTCCAGATCGGCAGCGGCTGGGACCCGAACTGGCACCAGCCGACCGACGTCTATGCGACGTACTCGGACAAGGACTTCCGCCTGGGCCTGAACGCCGCGCAGACAACGCTGGGCGCGGTGGCGGAGCTGGTGGGGGCGACGGTGAAGTAGAAGCGTCGCGCGCTACTCCACCGACAGCGCCACGACCGGATCGACGGCGGCGGCGCGGCGCGCCGGCAGGAACGCGGCCAGCAGGCCCACGCCGATGAGCGTCAGCAGCACGAGGCCGAAGATCGCGGGATCGTGCGGCTGGACGTCGAAGAGGAGCCACCCGATCGAGCCGGCGGACGCCACCGCCAGCGGCAGGCCGATCCCGAGGCCCGCGCCCATCTGGACGAGGCTCCTCCGCATCACGAGCCGGACCATCTGGTCACTGCGCGCGCCAAGCGCCATCCGGATCCCCATCTCCCTCGTCCGCTGCGTCACCGCGAACGCCATCACGCCGTAGAGGCCGAGCGCGCTGAGGAACAGCGCGCCAAAGCCGAACGTCATGAACAGCGTGCCGAACACCGGATAGAACCAGGTCGCCCGCAGAATCACCCCATCGAGCGACAGCACGCGGAACAGCGGAAGCTCGGGATCGATCTTCGCGACGGCGTTCCGGACGTCCGGCGCCCAGTTGAGCGGCGGGCCATAGGTTCGAAGCGCCATGGCCAAGGTGGGCGCGCCCTGGCTCTGCGCCATCGGGACGTAGTAGCATGCCGGGTTCTGCGCCTCACTGGAGACGCCGTCTGCTCCCAGGGGCAGGGCTTTCATGTCGGGCACGACGCCGACCACCGTCAGCCACGGCGCGTCCCCGGCGTCCGGCCTCGGGCGAAACCGCCGCCCCACGGCGCCACCATCCGGGAAGTACTTCCGGACGAAGCTCGCGTTGACCATGGCCACCGGCGGCGCCTCGCGTCCGTCCGCGTCACGGAAATCCCTACCCTGAAGAACCGGCGTCTCGAAGGTGCGGAAATAGCCCGGCGTGACGAGCGCGCGGCGGACTCTCGGGTAGTCCTGGTCCGCCGCGTACGTCCGGCCTTCCACCTCGACCTTCCACGCCCCCACGCGCACGGGCGGCAGGCCGTCGGACAGCGTCGTTGAGGCAACGCCGGGAATCGCCTCCAGCCGTGCGAGGAGCTGTTCGTGAAAGCGGAGCCGCCGCGCGGCGTCGGGGTACCGAGCCTCGGGCAGTGCGACCCGCGCAGTGAGCACGTCGTCGGTCGTGTAGGCGAAGTCGACCGTGGTCAACCGCGCGAGGCTCATGACCATCAGACCGGCCAGCACCAGGAGCACGCAGGAAACGGCCACCTGGGCGATCACCAGGCTGCCGGTGAGCCGTCCGATCCGGAGGCTCGACGATCCGCGGAAGCCCGCGGTCAGGGTCTCGCCCGCGGCGGGGGACACGGCCCGGAAGGCGGGAAGGACGCCGGCGGCCGCGGCGGCGAGCACCGTGGCGCCGACGACGAACAGCACGACGTGGGCGTCGGGCTCGAAGTTGATCCAGAACGGCAACTCGTCCATGCCGGTGCCCACGGCGGACGTCACGCGACGGACCTCGCCGGCGAACCAGTCGAGACCGAAGCGACCCAGGAGGAGGCCGATCCCGCCGCCAGCCACCGCGAGCACGAACGTTTCGGTCAGGAGCTGGCCGATCAGGCGGCGGCGTCCCGCCCCGAGCGCGGCCCTGATTGCGAATTCGTGCGTGCGGGCCGACGCCCGGGCCAGCAGCAGGTTGGCGACATTCGCGCATCCGATCAGCAACACCCCGAGCGCGGCCGCGACCATCGTGTAGAAGAGCCCGTAATACGCGGCGGGAACGAGCGTCTGCTTCAGCGTCTTCACGGTCGCGCCGATGCCGGCGTTGCTGTCCGGGTACTCCTCCCCGAGCCGGGCCGCGATCGCCGAAAGTTGAGCCGCCGCCTCGCCGGCCGACGTGCCGTCGACGAGCCGGCCGAGAACCGAGAAGGTCGGCCCCTCTCCGCGTGGGTGCGCCGCGGGATCGATCTCCAGTGGCAGCCAGACGCGGCCGACGGTGGGGAAGACGAAACCTCGCGGCATCACGCCGACCACCGTTCTCGGGATGCCGTTCGCCACCACGGTCCGGCCGAGGATGTCGGGGGCGCCCTGAAAGCGACGCTGCCAGATGTCGTAGCCGAGCACGATCACCGGAGGGGCGCCGGGTCGTTCTTCCTCGGGCCGGAACGTCCGGCCGAGAATCGGTTGTACGCCGAGGGTCTCGAAGACGCCGGCCGAGAAGAGGGCGCCCTCCTCGCGCTCCGGCCGACCCTCCGCCGCGGAGAGATCGACGAGCACAGGGGCGTACGCCGTCAGGCGCTCGAAGGCCGACTGCCGCTCGCGCCAGTCGACCAGGTCGTGCACGGTGACACCCATGTCCGTGACGTGCTTCACCGGGTTCGCGCGGCGCACCACCAGGAGTCGATCGGACCGCTCGAACGGGAGCGGCTGGTGCACGAAGGCGTTCGTGATGTTGAAGACTGTCGAGGCGAGGCCGATGCCTAGACCGAACGTCGCGATGACAACGAGCGAAAAGACCGGGTTGCGGCGGATCATCCGGAGGCTGAATCGGAGATCCTGGAGCGCGCGGTCGACGGCCGGTCGCAACCACCGCCGACGGGCCGGGCGTGCGCTCCGGCGCCGCCTCAGGCTCGGCCACACCGATCCGACGACCTGCCTCCAATACCACCGGCGAAGCGCGCGCGGCTCCCGTCCGGCGGCCGCCAGGCCGGCGAACTCCTCGTCGAGATCTCCGACGAGGAACCGCCGGTCCCGCTTCGGCACGACGAGGCGCACGAGCAGGCGGGCGAGCCGCGGCGGGTTGGCGCTCATATCGACCTCAGCTCGTCGTCCACGGCCAGCCGATCCGTCATCAGGCGCATCATCTGCCGGGTGTGCCGGAACGCCTCCGCACCGGCGCTCGTCATCTTGAAGAACTTCTTCGAGCGCCCGCCAGGGACCGGCTCGGGACCGGACACCGCGGCGCTGACGTAGCCCTTGCGCTCCAGCCGCTCGAGGCACGCGTACACGGCGCCAATCGCCACGTTCCGGCCGGTCCGGCCCTGGATCTCCTGGCGCACGGTCACGCCGTACGCGTGGTCCTTGAGCCTGAGCAGGGCCAGCAGCACCAGCTGCTCGAACTCGCCGAGATACTGCCCCTTCGCCATCGGTCCTCCAGCGTCCAAGGGCCCGGGATAATCTTCGCTATTGTAGACGATCTACGCGGGGGCGTGGTTCCTCTTATTTTCTGCGGGTCGCCTGGGGCCGGCGCACCGCCCGCGCGCTACTCCACCGACAGCGCCACGACGGGATCGACGGCGGCGGCGCGCCGCGCCGGCAGGAAGCTCGCCACGAGGCTCGCGGCCGCCAGCGCGACCGGCACCACGGCCAGCACGAGGGGATCCCGCGGCGCCACGTTGTAGAGGAGCGGGCTGAGCGGCCCGGACGCCAGCAGGCCGAGCGCCACGCCGAGCGCCAGGCCCACCGCGAGCTGCGTGCTGGCCCGCCTCATCACGAGCCGGATGAGTTGACCGCCCTGGGCGCCGAGCGCCGTGCGGATCCCCATCTCGCGCGTCCGCTGCGTCACCGAGAACGACATCACGCCGTAGAGCCCCGCGACCGCGAGGAACAGCGCCGCACAGCCGAACGCCATAAAGAACGTGCCGAACACGGTGTAGAACCAGGTCTGCCGCCTGATGACCTCCTCCATCGTGAGCACGTTGTAGATCGCCAGGTTGGGGTCGAGCGCGACGACCGCCTCGCGCACGGCGGGGGTCAGCGCCGCGGGCTCGCCCCGGCTGCGCACGGCGACGCTCACGAAGTTGGTCACGTCGCTCTGCGCGATCGGGATGTAGTACCCGGCCGGGCTCTGGCCCTGGTTGCCGATGCCCTCCATCATGAGATCCGGCACGACGCCGACCACGGTGAGCCAGGGGTTGGCGGCCTGTGTCACGGGGTTCTTCTTGATGCGGCGTCCGAGCGCCTGACCGTCCGGAAAGTGCGTGCGGACGAACGTCTCGTTGACGATGGCCACCATCTCGGCGTCCGCGCGATCGGATGGCACGAACGTCCGGCCCTGGAGCACCGGCGTCTCGAACGTCTCGAAGTAGCCGGGCGTGACGATGCCCTCCCGCACGATCGGATAGTCGCGATCGCTGGCGTACGTCCGGCCCTCCACCGCGATCGGGAGCGCGCCGTTCCCGGCGGCCGGGAGGCCGTCCGACAGGGTCGCCGCCTCGACGCCCGCCGCAGCGTGCAGCTTCGGCAGCAGCTGCTCGTAGAAGCGCACGCACGCGGCGGCGTCCGGGTAGTCGCTGCGCGGCAGGTTGATTCGCGCCGTGAGGATGTTCCCGGTCGCGAACGGCATCGGCACGTTCTTGAGCTGCACCACGCTCTTGATCATCAGGCCGGCGGCAATCAGCAGGCCGCACGACACCGCCACCTCCGCGACGACCAGCGCGCCGCTCAAACGGCCGATCCGCAGGCCGGTGGCCCTCCGGCTGTCGTCCTTCACCGCGGCGGCGACGTCGGTGCCCGTCGCCTGGAGCGCGGGGAACGCGCCGGCGAACAGGCTGGCCGCGGCCGTGATGCCCAGCACGAACAGCAGCACCCGGTGGTCCAGCTCGAACGTGATCCAGAACGGTGGCGGGTTGATGGAGATCGCGCCGAGGAACCACTGCATGGCGCCGGCGCTCAGGAGCATCCCGAGCACGGCGCCGCCCGCCGCGAGCACGATCGACTCGGTCAGCATCTGCAGGACCACGCGGCTGCGGCTGGCGCCGATGGCCAGGCGAACGGCGACCTCGCGCTGGCGGAGCGACGCGCGCGCGAGCAGCAGGTTGGACACGTTCACGCACGCAACCAGCAGCACGCCGATGCCCGCGGCGAGCATCGTGTAGAGCAGCGCGTAGAGCTGCGGGCCGAGGAACTGCTCGGCGTAGGGCATGACCAGCGCGCCGCGCCCTTCGTTGGTGGTGGGATTCTCCTTCTCGAGCTGGGCGAAGATCGTCGTGGCCTGCGCCTGGGCCTCTTCGACGGACACGCCGGGCTTCAGGCGTCCGATGAAGGCGTAGTTCGGGCCCTGTCCCCGCGTGGTCGCCAGCGGATCCACCGCGAGCGGCACCCACAGCCGCTCGAAGGCCGGGAAGCCGAAGCCTTCGGGCATCACGCCGATGATGGTGCGGGTCACCCCGTTCGCGCGGACCGTCCGGCCGAGCACGTCCGGCGACGCGCCGAACTTGTCGCGCCACACCTCGTAGCCGAGGATGATCATCGGGTCGGCACCGGGCGCGTCCTCCCCCGCCCGGAAGCCGCGGCCGAGGACGGGAGCGACGCCCAGGGCCTCGAACGCGCCGGTGGTCATCTGCCCGGCGCTGAATCGCTCCGGCCGATCGCCTTCGGCCGCCAGGTTGATCGCCATCACCGACCACTCCCCGGATGCGTCGAAGACCGTCTGCCGCTCCCGCCAGGCCGCAAGGTCCTGCACGCTGATCGGCAGCCGCTGCGCATTGCGGGAGGGGTTCGTTCCAATCACGGCGACCAGACGATCCGCGTCCTCGAACGGAAGTCCCTTGAACAGCGCGCCATTGACGACGCTGAAGACCGTGGTGGTGAGGCCGATCCCGAGGCCGTAGGTCAGCACCGCCGCCAGAGAGAGCGTCGGGTACTTGAAGAGCATCCGGACGCCATAGCGAACGTCCGACCACAGGTAACGCATCGGCCGCCTCCCTCTCCGTCCGGGCCGGAGACTCCGTCGTGGACGTGGGACGCGGCGCCGCGCCGAAAGTTCATTCTGTGCGGTTTCTCGCCGACCCCACGCCATTGACACCGCCGCGGCGCGCCGGCAAGATGGCGGCTCACTCCCCTGGAAACCGGCGGCCAGCTCAGCAGTCGAGGGACAACATGGCCAACACGAACGCGCCGTTCCATCCCCTGATCTACGTCCGCGGCTACGCCATGACGACGAAGGAGATCGACGAGACGACGGCCGATCCCTTCTGCGGCTTCAACCTGGGGTCCACGGTCTACCGCGCCGTGCCCGACAAGGCGAAGCCCCCGCGCAAGTTCATCTTCGAGTCGCCCGTGGTGCGGCTGGCGTCCGACTTCGGCTACGAGGACGTCTACCGCAGCGGCTACGACATCATGGACGACGAGTGGGCGGCGAACCCCGACAACAAGCTGACGAGCCGCTCAATCGTCGTCTATCGGTACTACGACGAGGCGTCCACGATCCTCGGGCTCGGCAAGACGCCGCCGATCGAGACCTTCGCGGCGAAGCTCGCCGACCTCGTGCTGCGCGTGCGCGACCTGGTGTGCCGCAACCCCGAGAACGGCGTCGCGCCCGACGACTTCCGCTGCTACCTCGTCGCGCACTCGATGGGCGGCCTCGTGTGCCGCGCGTTCCTGCAGAACCCCAAGCTCGACCGGAAGAACGCCCGCCGGTACGTGGACAAGTTCTTCACCTACGCCACGCCGCACAACGGCATCGAGCTCGGCGGCGTCAACGTGCCGGCGTGGCTGGGCCTGAACGACACCAACAACTTCAACCGCGACCGCATGGCGAAGTACCTCGCCGTCGAGGACGCGTACAAGAAGACGAAGCGTGTGGACTGGCTGCCCGAGAGCCGGTTCCCGACCGACCGCGTCTTCTGCATGGTCGGCAGCAACCGGATGGACTACGAGGCCGCGTTCGGCGCGTCGCGCACCTTCGTCGGCCACGGCAGCGACGGCCTGGTGCGGATCGAGAACGCGACGCTCTCCGGCCTCAAGACCGGCGGACAGGCCGGCGCGCCGTGCGCGAAGGCCTTCGCCTACCGCTCCCACTCCGGCTTCTTCGGCATCGTCAACAGCGAGGAGGCCTACCAGAACCTCACGCGCTTCCTGTTCGGCGACGTGCGCGCCGACGTGTGGGTGGACCTCGACGAGATCCGGCCGCCGGCGGAGGTGGCCAAGGCGGAGAAGGCTGGGCAGCAGATCAACGCCCTGTACCAGTTCGAGGTGCTCGCCTCGCCGCGCGGCAAGCTCTGGTACCTCACCCGGCGCACCGTCGAGGAGGACTCGGTCGCGTGTCTCTCGCACGCGGACTGGACGACCGCGCCGAAGAAGAACGGGCGCCTGTACGTCTCGACCGTGTTCCTGGCCAACCGGGCGCGGGTGAACAAGAGCCGTCCGTCGCTCGCCTACAGCCTGACGCTCGGCGTCCGCGTCCCCGACTACGAGATCGAGCGGAAGCTCTGGACCAACGAGCACTATGAGGGCGGGTACCTGTTCCGCGACTCGATCGTCGTGGAGATGGTGCCGCTGGCGGCCGGCGGCGGCAGCTGGACGGTCAAGTACGCCTGGCAGGGCCAGGGGTCGAGCCCCGCCACCACCGAGGTGGACACGAAGGCGCTCAAGGGCGGCAAGGTCGAGGTCCGGATCCCGTTCGACAGCCGCACCACGCCGGGCGTGAGCGGGCAGCTGCGGCTCGTGGTGTCGGCCTGGAACCCGGACGCGCAGATGACCGCCTAGTAGGGCCGGGCGTCACCTTTCCGGGCCGTCCTGAGTCCTTGGAGAGGTGCGGGGCAGAGCCCACAGCCAAGGCCGCGCACGGCGCGGCCCGCGAGCCGGGGCCCCCAACGCGCGGACTTTGCGCGTTGGGGTGGGACGGAGCGGCGCGGGGCGAAGGGGTCCCCGCTAGCGACCGAGCCGGGGTGTGGGGCGGAGCCCCACGTGGAGAGGACCCATGGACATGACGGTGACGTTTCCGGGCGGCGCGCGCGTGGACGCGCAGTTCGGCCCCCATATCATCCGGACGGACCAGCCGGCGCAGGCCGGCGGCGAGGGCTCGGCCCCGGCGCCCTTCACGCTGTTTCTCGCGTCGATCGGCACCTGCGCCGGGATCTACGTGCTGGGCTTCTGCCGGCAGCGCGGGCTCCCGACCGAGGGCGTGCAGATCGTGCAGCGCATCCTGCCCGACCCGCGGACGGGCATGGTGGGAACGGTGGAGCTGGACATCCAGGTGCCGCCGGACTTCCCCGAGAAGTACCACGAGGCGCTCATCCGGGCCGCGAGCCAGTGCGCCGTGAAGAAGCACCTCGAGAATCCCCCGCAGTTCGCGGTGCGGACGGTCGTCAGCGAGCTGGCGGCGTAACCGCCCGCGCCGCGCGGACCGATCCTGGGACCATCCTCCCGGCAGGCAGGAAGCGGGATATCCTACCTGTTGGGAGGATGCGGACCCCATGAAGGCCCAGGTCCTGAACGCCCTCGGCCCGGTCGAGGACCGGCGCCTCTCGCTCGTCGATCGCCCGGTGCCGGACCCGGGCCCGGGACAGATCCTCGTGCGCGTCTCGGCCTGCGGCGTCTGCCACACCGAGCTCGACGAGATCGAAGGCCGCCTGCCCCCACGCCTGCCCATCGTGCTCGGACACCAGATCGTCGGCCGGGTCGAGCGGCCCGGCGCCGGCGCCTCGTCGTTTCGGACCGGCGACCGCGTCGGCATCGCGTGGATCGCGCGGGCGTGCGGCGCGTGCGCGGCCTGCCGCTCCGGTCACGAGAACCTCTGCCCGACCGCGCGGTGGACGGGCAAGGACGTGGACGGCGGCTACGCCGAGCACGTCGTGGCCGATGAGGCGTTCACCTACTCCATCCCGGACAGATTCTCGGACGTGCAGGCGGCGCCGCTCTTGTGCGCCGGCGTGATTGGGTACCGGGCGCTGCGGCTCGCGCACCTCGCCGACGGCCAGACGCTCGCCCTTTACGGCTTCGGGGCCTCGGCGCACATCGTCATCCAGGTCGCGAAGCACCGGTACCCCGGATCGAAGGTCGCCGTGCTCACGCGCAGCGAGGCGCACCGCGCGCTGGCGCGCCGGCTGGGCGCCGACTGGACCGGCGGCCCCGGCGACGCGCCGCCGTGGCCCGTCGATCGCGCGATCGACTTCACACCCGTGGGCTCCACGATTCGCGAGGCCCTGGCGCGGCTCGCGCCGGCGGGCCGCCTCGTCGTCAACGCCATCCGCAAGCGCGATCCCGTGCCCGAGCTGGACTACGCCCGGCACGTCTGGCTCGAGAAGGAGCTGACGAGCACCGCGAACGTCACGCGGCGCGACGCGCAGGAATTCCTGCCGCTCGCCGCCGAGATCCCCATCGTGCCCGAGGTTCGTACCTTCGATCTTGAGGAGGCCAACGAGGCCCTCGTGCTGTTGAAGCAGGGGAAGATCGACGCGGCCGCGGTGCTCACGATGGCCTAAGGCCGCGCACGGCGCGGCCCGCGAGCCGGGGCCCCCAACGCGCGGACTTTGCGCGTTGGGGTCGGACGGAGCGGCGCGGGGCGATGGGGCCCCCGCGAGCGACCGAGCCGGGGTGTGGGGCGGAGCCCCACGTGAGTAGGGAGCCCAACATGCAGACCCCACCCGATCCCGCCGAGGCTGCGCGCGAGACGCGGCGGCTCGACGTGAACGCCCGCTACGCCGGCCTCGCGACTTCGGTGCTCATGGAGAACGCCGGCCGCGGCGCGGCCGACCTCATCGCCGCGCGGTACGGCGACGCGGTGCGCGTCGCCGTCGTGTGCGGCCTCGGCAACAACGGCGGCGACGGGTTCGTGGTGGCGCGCCATCTGGCGGACCGCGCGGCGGTGACCATGTTCCTGCTGGGATCGCCGAAGGACATCACGACCGCCGAGGCGCGCGCCAACTGGGACGTCCTCGACAGGACCGGCGTCGCGATCGTCCAGGTGCGCGACTCCGCGGACCTCGCCGGCGTCGACTTCGGCGCCTTCGACGTGATCGTGGACGCGATGCTGGGCACCGGTGTCCGCGGCGCGCCGCGCGAGCCGTACCGCTCGGCCATCGCGCGCGTCAACGCGAGCCCGGCCCGCCGCGTGGCCCTCGACGTGCCGAGCGGTCACGGCACGCCCGCCGCCGTGAAGGCCGACCTCACGTTGAGCTTCCACCTGCCCAAGACGCCCGACGCCCTCGTCCTGCCGCTGGGCGTCCCGCGCGGGCTCGAATCGCGCATCGGTCCGGGCGACGTGCAGGTGCTGGCGCGCCGCGCCGCGACCGCCCACAAGGGCCAGGCCGGGCGGGTCCTCGTCGTGGGCGGCTCGGCGTTCTTCCGCGGCGCGCTGGAGTACGCCGGGCGCGCCGCCGCCACGATCGCCGACCTGGCCTATCACTGCGCGCCCAAGGCCTGCGAGGGCGCGATCCACCGCCTCCCGGATCTGCTCGGCGTGTGCCTCGACGGCGAGTCGCTCGGCGCGCGGCACCTCGACGAGATCCTGCAGCGCGCCGACGCGTACCGGATCGATGCGGTCGTCATCGGTCCCGGTCTGGGGCTCGGGCCCGGCCGCGGCGTGAGCGACGACACGCGCGAGCTGGTCGTGAAGCTGGTGCCGGCGCTCGCGCCGTGCAAGGTCGTAGTGGACGCCGACGGGCTGAACGCCCTCGCGGGCCGCCTCGACGTGCTCGGCCCGCACGTCGCGTTGACGCCGCACCGCGGCGAGTTCCGGACGCTCGCCGGCGTCGATCCGACGCCCGATCGCGTCACCGCGTTCGCGCGGGAGCACCGATGCGTGCTCGTCGTGAAGGGCCCCGTGGACCTCGTGTCGGACGGCGCGCGCACGCGGGTCAACCACACCGGCAACCCCGGCATGGCCACCGGCGGCACGGGCGACGTCCTCTCGGGCATGCTCGCCGCCTTCGCCGCGACCAACAGCCTCTTCGACGCCGCCTGCGCGGCCGCGTTCGTCACGGGCCTCGCCGGCGATCTCGCCAGGGAGACCGCCGGCGAGCACTTCACCGCGGGCGACGTGGTGTCGCGGCTCGCCGAGGCGATACGCCGGGCCGAGCAGTACTAGCGGCTACATCCCCACGGTGAAGTCGATGGCGGCGGCCGTCGTCCCCCACTCGACCTTGAGCGTGCCGCCCTCGGGCGTCTGGTCGATGACGAACGTCATCGACTCGACCGACTTCGGGAGCGTCTCGACGCGCATGGGCGCGCGGCCGAGGTCCTCGCCCGCGGGATACGGGATGCCCCACTGCCCGGTCTTCTTGCTGATGATGAGCTGCCAGTCCTTCTCGTTCGGCAGCGTGTAGATCGTGTGCGTGCCCGCGGGCACGACGAGCGTGCCGAAGGTCAGCGGCTTGTCGCTGACGATCGTCGTCGCCTCGTCCGCGCCCGTACGCCATTCCTTTCCGAAGGGCACGACCTCCTTGCCGAGCGTGCGCCCCTTCAGGTACGGGCTGCCGTACGTGATCGTGATGTGGGCGCCGTGAATCGTCCACTCGCTCTGCATGTGCGGGCTGCCGCCGCCGCCCACCTTGAGCTGCTTCGTCGTCGGCTGCTGCGCGGCGAGCGCCGCGGCGTAGGCCAGGAAGAGCACCGTCACCGAACCGACTGCGATCCTGCGGAACATAGAAATCCTCCCCTTGTCTTGATGGCTTCTCCATCAGACACTACTTCCCTCCGCCGCGCAACGGGTTCAGAATCGGCAGGCGAGGTCCGCCCGCCCAGCTCTTCCAGCCAGTCCGGCTCGTCCGGGGGGAGGCCGCAGATGCGTCGTTGGCCGTTGGCGCTCGCCGCGCTGCTCGTGCCGTCGCTGGCCTGGGCGCAGGCCCCGACCGTCTATCACCTGCGCTACGCCGCGCCCGGCGACGCGCGGGTCCGCGTGACGCTGACGCTGCCCTCGGCCGGGTCCGCGCCGGTCCACTTCGTGATGCCGCGCGCCATTCCGGGCGGATACGACCAGCAGGAGTACGACCGCTACGTGCGCGGCGTGCGCGCGTTCTCGCCCGGCGGCGCCGCGGTGGCCGTCGCGCGCGAGGACGGGCCGCGCTGGCGGCTGGGCGAGGCGGGCGATCGCGTGAGCCGCGTGGAGTACGCGGTGGACGTCGACGAGATGGAGCGCGAGATCTTCGATGCCTCCGCCACGTCGAAGCGGTGCGATGGCTACCTCGGCCTGCTGGGCTACTCGGTGTTCGGCTACGTCGAAGGCGCGGACCAGGGACCGGTGCGGCTGGAGATCGAGGCGCCGGCCGGGTGGCCCGCGTTCACGACGCTGGCGCCGCAGGCGCCGCCCGCGACGGGCCGGGCGTCGGCGGACGCGTCGAGCTTCTACGCGCTCGCCGATTCGCAGGTGGTGCTCGGGCCGCGGGCCGCGTTCCGCCGGGTGCCGGGCGACGCGCCGCTCTACCTGGCGGTCTACGCCGAGACTGCCGAGGATCTCACCATGGAGGCCGCGGTGGCGCGCGAGGCGCTCGACCGCGTCGTCGCTTATTTCGGCCATCCGCCGTTCGCGCACTACACGGTGCACCTCGAGCTGCTGCGCCCGGTGTCGCCGCGGCACGAGTACGGCTTCAGCATGGAGCACCTCGAGAGCGGCACCTTCTTCCTCGGCGTGGATCGGGCGCTCACCCCGGCGTCGGTCGAGTCGCTCAGGCTGACCAACCTGTTCAACTACGCGCACCACATGGGGCACGCGTGGATTCCCAAGCACGCGTACGGCGTGCACTACTTCCCGCACCGCTGGGAGATCGCGCCGATCATCGACACCGTGTGGTTCAACGAGGGCTTCGGCCGCTACGCGGCCATCGAGGCGGTGGCCGACGGCATGCCGGCCGGCGAGGGTGAAGCCTTCCGCGCGCTCAACCTGAAGCGGCTTCAGCGAATCGTGGACGAGGCGCCGCCCGTGATCCGGCGCATGTCGCTCGTCGAGCTGTCGCGCGTCGCGTCGGTGCTGTACTCGAAGGACTTCCGCACCGGCATGAACACCTTCGCGCGCGGCGGCCTGATGGCGGCCGAGCTGGACCGGCGCATCCGCGAGCGGAGCGGCGGCGCGAAGCGGCTGCGCGACGCGCTGCGGTTCATGCCCGGCTGGGTCGCCCGCGCCGGGCGCGGCTTCCGCGTCGAGGAGCTGCCCGGGATCGTCCGCGAGGCGACGGGGGTGGACGTGGCGGACATCTTCCAGCGTTGGCTGCCCGCACCGGACGCCGCCCGGTAGCTCGGACCGAACGCGCACATCCGTTCAGGCAAATAGCTGTAAAAGAATGAGTTAACGACTGTCTCGCAGCCCGACGGAACCTTGCGGGCGAGCCTGGCGTCTAAGCTCCTCGTGTCATTGAACGGCGTTCAATGATTGAAAGACGTTCAACCGAGAGGTAAGCTCAGCCATGGGAACCAAGGAACGCGGCGCGCGGGACCGCGAGGCCGTCCGGCGCCGCATCCTCGACGCCGCCAGGGAGCTGTTCGTCGCCGAGGGCTACCGCCACGTCTCGATCCGCCGGATCGCCCAGCGCATCGAGTACAGCCCCGGCGCCATCTACAGCTACTTCCGCAGCAAGGACGACATCTTCTTCGCGCTCGCCGAGGAGGGCTTCCGCAAGCTGTTCGAGTTCACGGGCTCGGCGCCCGCCGAGAACCCGCTCGAGGCCGTGCGCGAGGGCTTCCTCCAGTACTTCCGCTTCAGCCGCCTGCACCCGGAGTACTTCGAGCTGATGTTCATGGACCGCACGGTGCCGAGCATCGGCCGCAATTGGCAGCTGTTCACCACCGTCGCCGAGATGATCGGCAACGTGTGCGAGACCTTGCGGCGCGCGGCCGAAGCCGGCGCGCTGCCGGCCGACACGAACCCGGAGGTGGCGTTCCACATCCTGTGGACCGCGGTGCACGGCCCGACGGCAATCGCGCTCTGCGACCGCCTGGCACCGGACGAGGACGCGGAGCTCCTGGTGCGCGACACGCTCGAGGCCGCGCTCGCCGGCCTGCGCGCCGGCATTCGTACGACCTTCATACCGACCGGCCTCCACGCCTGCGGGCAGCCGCCGGAGAACGGGGACGACACCGATGCGCACTCATAGCTGGAATTCATTCATCCTCGGGGTCCTCGCCGCGGCGCTCGCCGGGGCGGCCGCGTGCAGCAACGGCCAGGCGGCGCCGGCCCCCGGCACGTCGGCCTCCGCGCCCGCCGTGATCGTCACGCAGGCGTCGGCCGGCACGGTGGAGTCGGCGATCGAGGTCTCGGGCAACCTCGCGCCCGAGACGCGCGTGGACGTGCACGCGAAGCTCCCCGGCACGCTCGACACCGTGCAGGTGCGGCTCGGCGACCGCGTGAGCCAGGGTGCGGTGCTGGCCACGCTGGACCGGCGCGAGATCGACGCGCAGGTGGACGCGGCCGCCGCCGCGGTCAACGTGGCGCGCGCCGCGCTCGACGCGGCCGAGGCCGGCCTCGCCAATGCGCGCCAGGACGCCGAGCGCGCGAGCAACCTGTACGACCGCGGCGCGATGGCCAAGCAGCGCGCCG
>JAHECP010000018.1:54658-56098 GCA_024641665.1 Acidobacteriota bacterium | reverse complement strand
TGGCGCAGCAGGCCGTCGTCGTGGACCCGGCGCCGTACGAGTCGCTGGTCAAGTACGCCCGACTTCCCTGACTCCAAACCACAACATCTTGGGGTCACCGGAGTCAAGTAAATACCCAACTGCCGGTCGATTCACAGTGGGCGGCCGCCGCGGGTGAGCCGCCATCGTTAGACCGCGGACCAAGACGAACCGAAACGATCAACCGATGATTTCGGCAAGGCCCTCGATCACTTGGGCGAGTTCTTCGTCGGAGGCACGGGCCAGTCGCCGACCGAGTCGCTCGGCGGCGAGCGTTCGGATCTGGCTAATCTTGACCCAGGATCGTTTCCGCAGGCCCGACGCCCGGGTCTCCAAGGTCAGCGGGAAGTCCGCTCTGGGTTCCTGGCTCGTCAGAGCCACCGCGATGACCGTGCCTGAGCGTTCGTTGAAGATGTCATGGCTCAGCACCAACACCGGACGCTGACCCGCCTGCTCGTGCCCGCGAACCGGGTCGAGATCCGCCCATCGAATCTCGCCTCTCAGTATTCGGGCCATGTCTCGAGGCTCCCGGCCAGACCTTCTTCAGCAAGGGCCTTCTCCTCGCGGGGGTCAAGCTTGGCGCACTCCCGGGCCAGCCGGGTTCGAGCCAGACGCTCCAGGGTTTCGGCCAGAGCACGTTCCACGGCTTGGCTGCGGTTGGCGAACCGGCGCTTCTGCACGAGTTCGTCGACACGGTCGAGCAACGCGGCGTCAACGGTGACGGCAACTTTGGTCTTCGGCATGCAAACCTCACAGTATGACAACTTATCATACCACAACCGCGGTCTCGCATCGGCCTGAAGCCGACGCGCCCGCGGCAGGTGTAGCATGTCGGCGAGGCGCGCGGCTTAGGCCGGAACGTCAGCCGGACTCGCAAGGCACAAGCGGATATGCATCACAAGGCGCTTTGGCCGCTTACCAAGAAGGCAAACCGAGGGTTCCGGGGCTATCCGGTGGCCACTGTTGCGTTCGACGGACCCGATGATCGCCGGGCCTCCAAGGTTGCGGTCGGGATCTTGCCGCGAGAGGGAGCTCAGGCGAGCGAACTCGAGCGGTGGTTCTCAGAGGAGGGCGACGTTCGAGACGATGTCGACATTGCCGAGGCCATGCTGAGTTCCGTCGAGCAGCACGGCGCGAATATCATTGCCGTGGTGGATCGAATCATCGGCTGCCCTCACGAGGAAGGCGTTGATTATCCAGACGGCCAGAAGTGCCCTCAGTGGCGACAATCACGATCTCGTCAGGGCGAAGACGGTAGACAATCTGGTACGGGAAGCGTGGCACGAGCGTGCGCCGCGTTCGCCGGTCGGCTGATGGGGGCTCGCCAATCTCTGGGTGGTTCTCGATGAGTTCGATTGCCTCGGTGACGGCGTCGAACAACTCGCCGCCGAGGCCCGCACGGCGGCTTTCGTACCAACTTAC